>JBBQKM010000173.1:0-6450 GCA_038326915.1 Sphingomonadales bacterium | reverse complement strand
TCAACTATCTGATCGCCCGGCAGATTGCCGATGGCGCCGAACGGCCGCGCTGGTACGCCGGCGATTATTTCGGCGCGACCTTTGCACCGTCGGCGCCCAAGGCTGCGCGCGCCAAGGGGAATTGATCATGAAGACCGCGGGAAAATGGACCGGGCGCATCGCCGCCGCAACGATCGTCGCGGCGCTGCTGGTGCTGCTGGCCGGGCCATTCATCAAGTTCGGCGTGCTGCCGTGGCAGGCCGGGCTGGGGCTGTTCGTCATCGCGGCGCTGTTGGCCGGGCTGGGCGGGCTGTTCTGCCTCGTCATGCTGATCCGGCGGCGCGGCGGCCTGGTGACGGTGCTGGCGGCGGCGGCAGGACTGGCGGCGCTCGCCATCCCGGCGGCGATCATCGCCGAAGGGCGCAACGTGCCGCCGATCAACGACATCACCACCGATATCGCCGACCCGCCGGCGTTCGAGGCGATCACCGCCGAAATGCGCGGGCCGGGCACGGCGCCGCTCAGCTATGATCCGGCCTTCGCCGCGCAGCAGCGCGCCGGCTATCCCGATCTGAAGGCCCTGACCGTCACCGCGGCCCCCGATGTCGCCTATGACAAGGCGCTGGCCGCCGCCAAGACGCTCGGCTGGGCGATCATCGCCAGCGATCCCGCGCGCGGCCGGATCGAGGCGACCGACACCGTGCCCTGGTGGGGTTTCCACGATGATGTCGTCGTCCGGCTGACCCCGGCCGATGGCGGCACGCGCATCGACGTGCGGTCGAAATCGCGCGTCGGCAAGGGCGATGTCGGCGTCAATGCCAAGCGCATCGCCGATTTCTACGCGCGGGTGGCAAAGCAGTAATGGCGACGCTGGCGCCGGGGATCGACACGCTGGCGCTGGCGCAGGCGCTGGTCCGCCGCGCCAGCGTCACGCCCGCCGATGCCGGCGCGCAAGCGGTGCTCGCCGATGCATTGCAGCACCTCGGCTTTTCCGTCCATCACCTGCGGCTCGGGTCGCCGCCCGATGGCCCCATTGAAAACCTGTTTGCCACCATCGGCAGCGGCCACCCGCATTTTGCCTTTGCCGGCCACACCGATGTCGTGCCGGTCGGCGATGCCGCCGGCTGGAGCGTCGATCCCTTTGCCGGCCATGTCGGCGCTGGCCAGCTGGTTGCCCGCGGCGCCAACGACATGAAGGGCGCCATCGCCGCCTTTGTCACCGCCGCCGGCCGCCAGATCGACCGCGGTTTCAGCGGCCGGCTGTCGCTGCTGATCACCGGCGACGAGGAAGGCCCGGCGACATTCGGCACCGCAGCGATGCTCGGCTGGCTGGAGGAAACGGGGCTCGTGCCCGACCTCTGCCTCGTCGGCGAGCCAACGTCGGCGCGGGTGCTCGGCGACATGATCAAGATCGGGCGGCGCGGATCGCTGAACGCCTGGATCACAGTCAACGGCGCGCAGGGCCATGTCGCCTATCCGCACCGCGCCGACAATCCGGTGACGCGGCTGGTCGCCATCCTCAATGAACTTCAGGCGCGCGGCCTCGATCACGGCACCGCCTGGTTCGATGCGTCGAACCTTGAAATCACCGATATCGCCGTCGGCAACCCGGCCACCAACATGATCCCGGCACAGGCGCGCGCGCGGCTCAACATCCGCTTCAACGACACCCACAGCGGCGCCGATCTCGAAGCCTGGATCCGCGCCACCGTTGCCGCCCATGCGCCGGCTGCCGATGTGACGGTGAAGATCTCGGGGGAGGCGTTCCTGACCGAACCCGGCGCCTTCTCAAGCCTCATCGCCGACGCCGTTACCGCCGTCACCGGCCTCGCCCCCGTATTGTCGACGAGCGGCGGCACGTCGGACGCGCGCTTCATTCGGCGGCTGTGCCCGGTCGTCGAATTCGGCCTGCCCGGCGCGTCGATGCACAAGACCGATGAAAGCGTCGCGGTCGCCGACCTCGCGGCACTCGCCGACATCTACGACGGCGTGCTGGCGAGAGTCTTCACAAACCCCTAACTGGACCTCGTCACGGCCGCGTGCCAATAATGGCACAGGCGCAGGGACAGCGGGGCACAGGTGGGGCTGTACAGCGAAGCACGGCGGCGCGGCATTTTCCGGGTGGCGGCGACCTATCTGGTCGTGTCGTGGATCGTGCTCGAAGTCGGCTATGTGCTGTCGACGATCCTCGGCCTGCCCAAGCCGGTGATGAAGACGATGCTGGCGCTGCTGGTGCTGGGCTTTCCGGTCGCCCTCGCGCTGGCGTGGAACTTCCGCTTCGGCGATGGTGGCCTGCTGCGCCACGACGATGGCCCCTCGCAGGTCGATACGGAGCATGAAGCCGCGCATGGCGCTGGCCACGAAGCCGGTCACGAAGGCGGTCACGGCGGCCACGGCCATGGCAGCGTCGGTGGTGTCGATCCGCTGCCGATCATCGTAGGCGTCATGGTGCTCGGCGGGCTGGTCGTGCTGGGGGTCAGCAAGTTGATCGGCGGCGATACCGCCAAGGGCCCGGTCGATGCCTATGGCGCCCCGATCGCTGCCGCTGCACCCGGTGATGCCGCGAAGCCCGCCCTCGCGCCCCCCGCCACTGCGCGTGTTGCCCCCGCCAACAGCATTGCCGTGCTGCCCTTCGACAATCTGTCGGGTGATCCCAACCAGGCGTTTTTCTCGGATGGCATGGCCGAGGAACTGCGCGGCGCGCTGGCCAGCGTTGCCGGGCTGCAGGTCGCGGCGCGCACCTCGTCGAATGCCTTTCGCGGCACCAACACCGATGTCGCGACGATCGGCGCCCGGCTCGGCGTTGCCTATACGCTCGAAGGCAGCGTCCGCCGCGCCGGCGATGTCGTCCGCGTCAGTGCCCAGCTGATCGAGGCGAAAACCGGCTTCGAACGCTGGTCGGAAACCTATGACCGCAAGGTCAAGGACGTGTTCGCGATCCAGAGCGAGATCGCGGCCAGGGTCACCGATGCGCTGAAGGTTCAGCTGCTGCCGCGCGAACAGGCGCTGCTCGCCGAGGGCGCGACGCTGTCACCCGCAGCCCATGATGCCTTCCTGCGCGGCCGCCAACTCTATCGCCAGTCGGGCGGCGAAAGCATCTACCGCAACGCGCTGGCGCAGTTCGATGCCGCCATCGCCGCCGACCCCGATTATGCCGTCGCCTATGGCGCGCGCGCCGCGGTGCTGTCGTTCCTTGCCGGGCAGTTCGTCGACGATCCCGCCGAAGTCCGCCGCCTGCGGGCCCAGGCGCTCGAATCGGCGCGCACCGGCGCGCGGCTGTCGCCCGAAATCCCCTTCGTGCAATCAAGCCTTGGCTATGTGCTCGAATTGAGTGCGCTCGATGTCACCGGCGCGCGCGCGGCCTATGACAAATCGATGGTCGCCGGGTCGGGCGATGCCGATCTGCTCGTCCGCTATGGCCTGTTCAACGCCCGCAACGGCGATGCCGCCAAGGGCCTCGCCGCGCTTGAAAAGGCGGTCAAGCTCGATCCCGTCAACGCGACGGCGTGGAAGGCCTATGCCGGCGCGCTCACCCTATCGCACCGCTATGCCGAGGCGGCGGAGCGCCAGCGCGAGGCGCTTCGACTCAACCCCGATTTCACCACCGGCCGGCAGGAGCTTGGCAACATGCTGCTGCTGCAGGGCAAGCTCGATGAAGCGCGGGCGGCCTATGGCGCCGAGGCGACGCGCTGGGCGCGGCTGGTCGGCATGGCGATCATCGAGCGCCGCCAGGGCAAGACCGCTGCCGCCGAAGCCGCCTATGCGGCGCTGGTGAAGGAGTTTCCCGCCTCGACCCTATACCAGCAGGCGCAGGTGCTGGCGCAATGGGGCGACAAGGCCGGGGCGCTCGCCAAGCTGGAGCGCGCGCTGGTCGAAGCCGATCCGGGGCTGCTCGAGATGCGCCGCGATCCGCTGCTCGATCCGCTGCACGGCGATCGGCGTTTTGCAGCGCTGGCAGCGCGGCTGACGCCGGGGTGATCCGCGCGCAATTGTGCTGGCAATCGGATGGCGGCATGATAGCGTTTCGGGGTCCGCAAGCGGTGCGGCAACGGATAAGGGGGTTGCAGATGAAATCGCATGTTCTGGCGCTGGTCGTCATTGCCGGTGTGGCGCTTACCGCCTGCGGGCAAAAGCGCACCCAGGCGCCCGCCGCCACCGAAACCACGACCAGCACGGTCGTGACCACCGATGTCACCACCGATGTCACCAGCGACGCCGCGACACCGGCGACGATGATGGCCGACGATACCAAGGTCAGCAACCCGCCGTCTGCCGTGGGCGCCGCCGACGATACCAAGGTCAGCAACCCGCCGTCCGCCGCGGGCGCGGCCGATGATACCAAGGTCAGCAACCCGCCCGCCGCCGCGGGGGCCGCCGATACGAACTAGCGCTGCCCCCCGCCCGCCATCGTGGCCCGTATCCAGACGAGGAAGTCCGGGTTGGCGACGTTGGTATAGATGCTCGGCCGTACCTGCCGCGTATTCGTTTTCGGGTCTACAAAGCTGCCGCATTTGCCGCGGCTGACGACGCCGACGAGATAGCGCGCGTTGGTGAAGGGGCTGAACCAGATCACCGGGCCGCCGCTGTCGCCGCTGCAGGTCGCGACGACGGTGGTGCCGGCGCACAGATCGGCATCGGTCAGCGTTTCCAGCCCGCCATAGGCGGTAACGCATTCGCTGTTCGGGCGGGTGGTGATGGTGGCGACCTTCAGCCCCGGCACGATGGTCACGGTATCGACATTGTCGCGGCCCCAGCCCGAAATCGTCACATCGGCGCGCGCCGGCCGCGCCGCACGGGGGTCGGGCAGCGCGGCAAAGCCGACCCGGCCGGGAATGGCCTTCACCGGCGCCTTCAGCCGGATCAGCGCGATGTCGTTCACCGTCTTGGGCGCGGCGCGATAGCCGGGGTTGGGATAGATGGCCGCCACTTCGGCCTGCAGCATTGCGCCGTCGATGCGGACGCCACCATAACGGATGCGCATGTTCCCCGGCTTCTTCAGCACTTGCTTGTCGAACTGTACGCAATGCGCCGCGGTCACCACCCAGGTCGGCGCGATCAGCGTGCCGCCGCAGAAATGCCGCTGCTGCCATTGCTCGCCGGGCGGCAACGGCGCGATCAACGCGTCGGCGTGCTGGATCGACACCTGCCAGGGCGCGTCGCCGGGCCTGGCATCCTCGCCGCCGATGATGCGGCTGCCGCTGTCGTCGGAGTCTGCGGCAGGCGGTTCGGGCAGGCAGGGCGGCGGCGCGGGGGTGGCGGCGGCGACCTGCAGCGCGGCCATCGCCAGTGTCACTGGGTGCATGGGTCGGGGCCTTTCCGGGGGCGGGGATCGATGATCATGTCGGCGCTGGTGACGCTGTAATCGTTGACGCGGACGATGGCGCGGGTGGCGGCGGCGTCGGCGCCCATCGCGGCATCGAGCACGCGGGCGAGGGGGGATTGGCCCAGCGACCGGGTCGCCCCCTGGCCCAGCGGATCGACGTTGACCGACGCGTCGGACAGCAGCAGCAGCACCTGCTGGCGGCCGTCGCCATTGATCGGGCTGGTTTCGAGCCGCAGGGCGGCGCCATTGTCCAGCGGCGCGCGGCTGATGTTGTACAGCGGGTTGATCTCCAGTGTCGCCGGATCGAGCGCCAGCATCTGGGCATACATCGGCCGGCCCGAGGTGTTCAGATAGCCGATGCTCAGCCTGTCGCCGGCGTGCGCGACCGCCAGCCCGGCGCGGTCGGTCGGCAGCGGCGCCGGGCCGTCGCGGAGCCCGGGGCAGGCGAGCATGAAATTGATGGCCCCCCAGGTGCGGCCAAGATCGTTGCGCAGCGCCGCCACGGCGGCATAGCGCGCCAGCGCCGCCAGCCGCACCCCGGCGTCGGCTTCGACATCGGGGCCATCGGCGGCGAAGCCATTGCCGATCGGCCGCCGCGCCTCGGCACGATCTGTGGCGCGGTACAACTGCACGCTGCCGCCTTCGATGGCAAAGACATGGCTGACCGGCGCCCCCGGTGTTACCAGCCCGGGCCGTGCCGCCAGCGCCGCCTGCAGCCGCGCGCGCTGCGCCGGAGTACCGCCATCGATGCGCAGCGCAATGCCGGGGCCGGCATAGGCGTGCTCGCGTTCGACAGCCACCACCGGCCCGGCGACCCCCGCCAGCGGCATTGCCGGCACCAGCGTCGCATCGCCGGCGCGGACGCTGTCGACGACCGCCAGCGCCAGCGGCGTCGCGGTGGCGGCCGGCGCGGCGCCGCCGGCATAAAGCGCAAAGCTGGACCCGCGCGTCACACCCGACAGCGCGCCGCCAGCCATGGCGGCGGTCCTGCCATCGGCGGCGATCTCGGTATCGAAAATGCGCGGGCTGGCGGCCTGCCCGGCGAGAAACGCCGTGCGGTCCGCCCCGGGGGAGCCCTGCAGCCGCGGCGTCTGCGCCTCGTTGGCGTCGCGCAGGCGGCGCTGCACCTCGGCGAACAGCGCGGCGTG
>JBBQKM010000172.1:0-6465 GCA_038326915.1 Sphingomonadales bacterium | reverse complement strand
ACACCCACCATCACGACCGTGTGCTGGCGGTGACCAGCCATATTCCCCATCTCATTGCGTATTCGATCGTCGGCACCGCCAGCGATCTGGAAGACGTCACCCGCAGCGAAGTCATCAAATATTCCGCCGGCGGGTTCCGCGATTTCACCCGCATCGCTGCCAGCGATCCGGTGATGTGGCGCGACGTTTTCCTCAACAACCGCGAGGCGGTGCTCGAAACGCTCGGTCGCTTCACCGAGGACCTGGTCGCGCTGCAACGCGCCATCCGCTGGGGCGAAGGCGACACGCTCGAGGCGCTGTTCACCCGCACCCGCGCCATCCGACGGTCGATCATCGACGAAGGCCAGGACACCGAAGAACCCGATTTCGGGCGGAAACACTGACATGACAAACCGGACCAAGATCTTCTTCGACGGCGGCTGCCGCCCGAACCCGGGCGCGATGGAATATGCCGTCGTCGCCGCCGGCCAGGTGCACATCCGGAACGATCTCGGGGCCGGGTCGAGCATGGATGCCGAATGGCTGGCGCTGATCGCGGCGCTGGGCATCGGGCAATCGCTGGGCGGCGATTTCGTGCTGCTCGGCGATTCGGCCGCGGTCGTTGCGATGGCCAATGGCAAGGTCAAATGCCGCGGCACCAGCGTTGCGCATCGGGACGCGTTTCTCGCGCTGGCCGGCGCGGCGGGCCTGCCCAATGTCCGCACCATCAAGCGGACACAGAACCTCGCCGGCATCGCGCTGACGCGATCGCACGCCAACGGGTAGGGCGGGCAAAAGCGCCTCCGGCGGCTGGGGCCGGCGGCCCCAGACCCCATTTTGTTGGACAGGCCCTAGCGGCGGAGCACCGGGCATGGCGGCAGCTGGCCGCGCGTTGCGCGCGTCGCCAGGTCTGCCGGCATCCCCGCCAATGTCACCGCCCCAGCCACGCCTTCGAAACGCAACCGTACCGGCGCGCGCAGCCGCTTTTCCGATACCGGCGGTGCCGCTGCCAACGCTGCCGCGATGCTCGCCGGGCAGATGGTGTCGATCGTGCCCGCCACGCGCAGGCCGCCCCGGCCTTGCGGCACCAGCGTCGCCTTGACGCTCGCGACCTCGCCGCTGGCGTCGGCAAGCGTGAAGCGCTTCACCTCGACCGTGCCGCCGCGCGCCCAGGCGTCATAGGCGGTCAGCCGGGCATCGCCGGTCACCAGCATGTCGGCGTTGAAGGTCAGCGCGTCACCCCCGCCCAGCCGCAGCCGCTGCCCGGCCAGCACCAGCTGGCCGCGCGGCGCCCCCACCGGGCTGCCGGGGACACCGGCCGCGTCGCGGCGTTCGCGCAGGTGGAGCTCGAGCGTATCGGCAGTAATCGCCAGCGGCGTGAAGCCGAGCCGCGCCGTCGCCGCCTCGATCACCGTCGACAGGCGGACGAGCCGGCCTTCGACGACCTTGACGCTGCTTGCGGCGCTCTTGCCAGCGATGCTCACCGCGATCGCCGGGCTGACAGTAGCCGAAAACTGCGGGCGGTCGGTGCCGATGACGGTCAGTTCGGGTTGCCAGGGGCCGCGGTTGATGCGCGCGCGATCGGCACTGGCGGCAAGTTTCACCGCGTCGCCGCCGGCCAGCCGCGGGCGCTCGACATTGGCCTCCATGCGATAGGGAAAGCCGGTGATGTCCACCGTCGCGCCGGGTAGCCAGCCCTGCAGCACGGCTTGGAAATCGCGCGCCCAGCCCGCCCACAGCCACCAGTACAGCCCGATGCCGGCGAGGAGTGGCACCAGTGTCAGCCATAGCGGCAGCCGCCTGATCATGCCTGCAACGCGTTGATGGCAGTATGGACACGCGCCTCGATGGTATCGCGATCGAGGCCGGGCGGGATCGGCACCCCGACCTTCATATGCACAATCCCCGGATATTTGACGAACGCCTTGGGCCAGACCGTGCCGCTGTCGAGCGCGATCGGCACCACCGGCAGCCGCAGCATCTTGTAAAGCCCGGCAAAGCCCGAGGCGAGCGGCGGCGTTTCACCGACGCCGACACGCGTGCCTTCCGGGAAAATCACCACCGGGCGGCCGGCCTTCACTGCCGCCTGCGCCGCCTTCATCATCGAGCGCAGCATCGTCGCCGACCCTTCGCGATCGACCCAGATCGAACCCTGGCGCTCCGACGCGGCGCCCCAGATCGGGATCTTGCGCAATTCGGCCTTCATCACGACCGCGGGGCGCGCAAACCACCACAGGGTCATGATCGCTTCATAGGCTGATTCATGTTTCAGCGCGAACAGGTGCGGGCCATCGGGGATGCAGCCGTCGATTTCGAGCCGGATGCCGGCGAGCCAGCGCGCGCACCAATAGAACCAGCCGGCCCAGAGTTTCGGCCCGACGAACACCAGCGCCGGCGACAGCCAGCCGGTCAGCAGCACCAGCGGCACGATGACCAGCGAGCCGCCGTAAAAGGCGATGGTGAACAGCAGCGATCGCAGCAACGCGACGCCATAGGCGACGCCCTTCACAGCCCGGCCCCGGTCGCCAGCGCCAGGCGGCGCAGCAGATATTTGCTATATTCGGCAGCGATGGTCGGCGCCTGCGGCTCGACCGGCACCGCATCGGAAACGACACGCACGCCCGGCGGCAGCACCCGCGCCAGTTCGAGCCGCGCCCGCCGCATATGCCCCGCCGATGTCACCAGCCGGATCGAACCGAACCGATGCCGCTGCACCCAGCGCGCGGTTTCCTCCGCATTCGACCGCGTATCGACCGCTTCATAGCCGAGATCGGTGGTGTTCAACCGCGCCACCTTCAGCCCGGCGGCGGCGGCGAGCTGCTTGCGCGTTGTCTGGCGGCCGACGCCCGACACCAGCATCCGTCGCGCCGCGCCGGCATCGAGCACCGCCAGCCCGCGCGACAGCCGCCCGGCGCCGCCGGTCAGCACCACCACGGCATCGGTGCGCGTCGCCAGCGGCGCCGGATCGGGCAGCGTCAGGCTGAACCACAGAAAGCCGCCGATCCACAGCAGCGCCACCACGGCAATGACACGGCCCAGCCCGCCGGCGAGCCCGATGCGCGGCTTGCGGCCGCGCTCGCGGATGACGACGGGCGGTTTGGGGCGCGGGCGCCGGCTCACATCTCGCCGCGCTTGCGGCGCAACGCGAACCATTTGGCGACATTGGCATTATGCTCGGCGAGCGTTTTCGCAAAGACATGCCCGCCGCTGCCATCGGCGACGAAAAACAGCGCATCGGTGGCTTCGGGATCGAGCACCGCGGCGATGCTGGCGCGGCCGGGGTTGGCGATCGGCCCCTTGGGAAGCCCGGGCTTGAGATAGGTATTGTAGCCGGTATCGGCGTTCAGTTCCGACCGCAGGATGCGGCGGCCGAGCGGCAACCCCTTGGTCACCGGATAGATGACGGTCGGATCGGCATCGAGCTTGATGCCCTGGCGCAGGCGGTTCGAATACACACCGGCAATCTTGCGGCGTTCGGAGGCCTTGCCGGTTTCCTTTTCGACGATCGACGCGAGGATGATGGCTTCCTCGGGCGTCTTCACCACCGTGGCGGGGCTGCGCTTTGCCCATAGCTCGGCGAGGGTTTTCGTCATCGCTGCCTCCATCCGGCGCAGCACCCGCCGCCGCAGTTCGCCCGGCTGGAAATCATAGGTTTCGGGCAGAACCGACCCTTCGACGGGGGGCTTCACCCGACCGATGAGCTTGGCTTCGGCGTTCAGCCGGTCAGCCACCATGATTGACGGCAAGCCCTCGGGGATCGTCAAGGTGAAGCGCGAAACCTTGCCGGCCTGCATCATCGCCAGATAGCTGCGCCAGGCCCCGCCGCGCGGCAGGGCATAGCTGCCGGCCTGCACCGGTCGATCGGATGCCAGCAGCTTGGCCAGCGCGAGGAAATGCCGCTCGCCGGTAATCAGCTTCGCCGCTTCGAGGTCGCTCGCGACGCTGGCCAGGCTCGCGCCTTTTGGCACAGTAATCGTCACCAACGCACCGGGCCTGCTGCCCCAGCCGTACCAGGGCGCCACGAGCAATGGGCCGCCAATCAGCAGCAGCAGCCCGACAAAAGCAGTGACGGTACGGCGCATGGGCTGGCGGTCAGACCGCGCGCATCACCAGCGTCGCGTTCGTGCCGCCGAACCCGAAACTGTTGTTGAGCACGGCCTTGATCGGGCGCTGTTTCGGCACATGCGGCACCAGGTCGACACCGGTACACGCCTCTGACGGGTTGTCGAGATTGAGCGTCGGCGGCGCAACCTGGTCGCGCAGTGCGAGCAGGCAGAAGATCGATTCGACCGCGCCGGCACCACCGAGCAGATGGCCGATCGCCGATTTCGTCGACGACATCGACACCGTTTCGATGGCGTTGCCGAACAGGCGGCGCACGGCGCCCAGTTCGAGTTCGTCACCCATCGGCGTCGAGGTGCCATGTGCGTTGATGTAATCGATGTCCGACGGGTTCAGCCCGGCCTTGCGCAGCGCCATCTGCATCGACCGGAACGCACCCGAGCCTTCGGGATGCGGCGCGGTGACGTGCCAGGCGTCGCCGGTCAGGCCATAGCCGATGACTTCGCCATAGATTTTGGCACCGCGTGCCTTGGCGTGTTCATATTCCTCGAGGCAGACAACGCCGGCGCCTTCGCCCATGACGAAGCCGTCGCGGTCGCGGTCATAGGGCCGGCTGCCGCGGGTCGGATCGTCGTTGAAATGCGTCGACAGCGCCTTGGCCTGCGAGAAACCGGCGATGCCGAGCGGGCAGATGGCGCTTTCGGCGCCGCCGGCAAGCATGACATCGGCATCATCGAGCGCGATCATCCGCGCCGCGTCGCCGATGGCGTGCGCGCCCGTCGAACAGGCGGTGACGACGGCATGGTTCGGCCCCATCAGTCCGTATTTGATGCTGACCTGGCCCGAGATCAGGTTGATCAGCCGGCCATGGACAAAGTGCGGCGACACCCGGCGCGGGCCCTTGGTGTAGAGCACGATCGATTCCGATTCGATGCCCGGCAGGCCGCCGATGCCGCTGCCGATCGAGCAACCGGCGCGAAACCGCTGTTCCTCGGTCATGTCGGTCAGCCCGGCGTCTTCGAGCGCCTGGCCGGCGGCATCGATGCCATAGGTGATGAACGGATCGACCTGGCGCTGCACCTTGTAATCGACGCGGGTGTCGGCATTGAAGGTTTCGCCCGAACCGTCACCGCGGATGACCTCGCAGGCGATGCGGCAGACATAGTCGGTGGCATCGAAACGCGTGATCGTCGCGGCGCCGGATTTCGACGCCAGGATATTCGCCCAGACGGTTTCGACATCGGACCCGAGCGGGGTCACCATGCCTACGCCGGTGATAACAACACGCCGCATCGGCACTTCATCCTTCCCAAATGCGCCGGTGCCATTCGTTGTGGCACGGGCTGTTCGTCAGGCTTTTATACGCCAAACGGCCCTTCGCATATCCGCGAAAGGCCGCTCGGTCGGTAACGTCTCAGGCATGATGCCGGCACCCCGGCGCCCAATTCAGTCCTTCTGGTTGGCCGCGATGAAGCCGATGGCATCCTTCACGGTCAGGATCTTTTCGGCGGCATCATCGGGGATCTCGACGCCGAATTCTTCTTCGAACGCCATCACCAGCTCGACGGTGTCGAGGCTGTCGGCGCCCAGGTCGTCGATGAAGCTGGCATCGTCGGTCACCTTGTCGGCTTCGACGCCCAGATGCTCAACGACGATCTTCTTCACGCGGTCGGCGACGTCGCTCATGGGATCCCTCTTTCGATTTGCGCTTTGGCGGGTTTGTATGACGATTGGCGATAGCGGGGTGCGGCGCGCAAGACAAGAGCCGCCGACTATCCGGCATTCAGCTTTCGCAGCTCAGATCATCGCCATGCCGCCGTTGACGTGCAGCGTCTGGCCGGTGACATAGCCGGCTTCACGGCTGGCAAGATAGACGACGCCAGCGGCAATATCGGCACCGTCGCCCAGCCGGCCGGCGGGGATGCGCCCGGTCAGCGCGGTTTTCTGCGCCTCGGGCAGCGCATCGGTCATCGGTGAGGTGATGAACCCCGGCGCGATGCAGTTTACGGTGACGTTGCGCGACGCAACCTCCTGCGCCAGCGCCTTCGACATGCCGATCAGGCCGGCCTTTGACGCGGCATAGTTCGCCTGCCCGGGGTTGCCGGTGACGCCGACAACCGAGGTCACCGAGATGATGCGGCCGAAGCGCTGTTTCATCATCATCGGCTTCAAGGCGGCGCGGGCGAGGCGAAACGCGGCTTCGAGATTGACGCGGATGACCATGTCCCATTCCTCGTCCTTCATGCGCAGCGCGAGATTGTCGCGCGTCACGCCGGCGTTGTTGACGAGGATATCAAGCCGGCCGAGGGCTTCGAGGGCTTGCGGCACCAGCGCGTCGACGGCGGCAGCGTCGGACAGGTTGCACGGCACGACGACCGTATCGCCGCCGGCGTCGTCTATCTGGCGTCGCGCGAGGCGGGCTAT
>JBBQKM010000171.1:0-6484 GCA_038326915.1 Sphingomonadales bacterium | reverse complement strand
TGCGGTCGGTTCCGTCATGCACTGCGATGCCGCACAGGCCTTTGGCAAAATCGCCATCGATGTCGATGCGATGGGCATCGATCTGCTCGGGCTGACGGCGCACAAGGTCTACGGGCCGAAAGGCGTCGGTGCGCTATATCGTCGGCCGTTCACCATGTTGACGCCCCTGCTCCACGGCGGCGGGCAGGAGGATGGCCGTTCGGGCACGCTGCCGACCGCGCTGATCGCCGGGCTGGGCGCCGCGGCGCGCATCGCCGGCGACCGCATGACCGCCGATCACGCCCATGCGCTGGCGCTGCGCGACCGCCTGCTCGCTGCGCTGGCGGTGCCGGTCACCATCAACGGCAGCCTCGACGATCGCTGGCCCGGCAATCTCAACCTCAGCTTTCCCGGCATCGCCATCCCGCTGCTGCCGCTGCTGCCCGGCCTCGCGCTGTCGTCGGGCTCCGCCTGCAGCGCCGTCACCGGGCGGCCCAGCCATGTGCTGACTGCGCTCGGCCTGCCCGACGCGGTTGCCAGGGCGTCGCTGCGCCTCGGCTTCGGCCGCTTCACCACCACGGCCGAAATCGATGCCGCTGCCGCACAGATCAACGCCGTCGTCGCACGGCTCGCCCGAGAGGCTGCATGACCCATATCAAGTTCACCTCCGCCGACGGCAGCCGCGAAACCCGGGTCAACGCCGCCGCCGGCAGCCGCCTGCTCGATGTCGCACAGGCCAATGGCCAGCCGCTCGAAGGCACCTGCGAAGGCGCGATGGCGTGTTCGACCTGCCATGTGCTGATCACCGGCCCGGGTGCCGCGAAACTGCCGCCGCCGTCGGACGAGGAGGAGGACATGCTCGATTTCGCCGTCGGCGCATCGCGGGCCTCGCGGCTGGCGTGCCAGATCGTGCTGACCGCCGATATCGCCGAGCTGCACGTGCGGATGCCGCCGGGATCGGTCGACATGAGCCGGCGTTGAGGGGGCTTCGCAAGCTTCGACCCACTCGCTATGGGGCAATATCGTTACGCTAGGACAAAGACCCGATGAAGCCCCTGCTCGCTGCCCTGCTGCTCCTCACTGCCGCGCCCGCCCTCGCCGCGCCCGGCGCGCTGACGCCGTCGCCCTATACGACGCCGGTGGAAACGCTGAAGCCGGGTGAATGGATCTGGGACGCATCGATCGCGCCGGCTGGCCCCATGCTGGTCATCGTCAACCTCGCCAGCCAGCGCGCCTATGCCTATCGCAACGGCGTCCGCATCGGCGCCACGACGATTTCATCGGGCAAAGCGGGCAAAAAGACGCCGACCGGAATCTTCACCATCCTGCAGAAGAACAAGGATCACAAATCCAACCTCTATAACAGCGCGCCCATGCCTTATATGCAGCGGCTGACCTGGGATGGCATCGCCATGCATGCCGGCAACCTGCCCGGCTATCCGGCCAGCCACGGTTGCGTCCGTCTACCACTGGAGTTTTCCAAGAAATTGTTCGAAGTCAGCAACAAGGGGATGACCGTCGTCGTCACCGACGGCAAGGGCACGGTGCCCGAGCCCGAAAACATCATCGAAAACGCCATATTGGCGCCAGTGAGCGCCGCCGGCACGCCGAACGGCCTGACCAGCAACCCGCTGACCAGCGATGAAGTCTCGCGCTGGCAGCCCGAAAAATCCCCCACCGGCCCGGTGACGATCGTGCTCAGCACCAGCAGCAAGCGCATCATCGTCTACAGGAACGGCATCGAGATCGGCCGCAGCCGCATAGGCGTCGCCGACGGCTTCGACATCGGCACCCGCGCCGCGCAATTTGCCGGCCGCGACAGCGATGGCGTGGCGCGCTGGATCTATCTCGGCCTGTCCGGGTATGAATCGTCAAAGGGCCAGAATGTCGAGAAAAACGCCATCGACAGCGTGAAAATCCCGCCGCAATTCTATGCCGAGCTGCGCGGCGCAATCGGCGAAGGCACGACGCTGCTCGCCACCGATGGCGGCGTCGTCGGCGGATCGTCGGGCAAGGGGCTGACGGTGCTGACCAGCGACCAGTAGAGCGCCACGGCGGCCACACGCTAGTGTCGCATACCCCCAAATGGGGATTACCGAACGTTAACTGCAATGCTCAACCGCTCGTGCTGCCCGTGGCTGTTTCGCGCGGGGGTGTGAGGGGGCAATATCTTGCAGATCAACAGGAAATTCATCATCGCCGCGGCGTTTGCGGTGCTGGCGCAGCCGGCGCTCGCGGGCGTGTTCATCGACCGCGGCCCGCCATCGGCGAGCGACAATGGCACCGAACTCGTCAACCAGGCCGAGGCCAAGCTGTTCACGCTGGCCAACGGCACGACATCGCTCGAGGATCAGCAGAACATCCTGACCCGCTTCACGATCACATCGGCGATGACGCTGAACGGCATCGATATTTTCTCGCGAAGCTATGGCAACCCGAACTTCCCGGTCAATCTGGCTCGGCCGATCGGGACGGGTGTCACCATCAAGATCCGCGCCGATGCCGGCGGGCGCCCCGGCGACACCAATTTGTTTCGCCTGTTGAGCACGATCAGCGACAGCAGTGTCGTGTTCCCCGTCGTAACCGCGACGCACATGCGCGTCCACGCCGATTTCGCCGAAACGACGCTGGGCCCCGGCACCTATTGGATCGGCATGAGCGGAACCAACATCAGCGTGAATTGGACGCATTTCTTCGACCCCAACGTGACCGGCGCCGGCGGGACGTACAATCTGTTCGGCGAACGGGTGAATGCCAGCCTGCTGCCCGATTATGGCGCCAGTTTTCGGCTGTACGGCTTTGACGCCATCCTGCCGCCGGTCGGTGGTACCGTGCCCGAACCCGCCGCCTGGGCAATGCTGGTCATCGGTTTCGGCCTGACCGGTGCCGCCGCCCGCCGGCGCCAGCGCAGCATCGCCGCCTGACGCCATAGCCATATGTCGGTACCGGGGCCCCCTTGCCCCGGCGCCGACATTCCCCCATATGCGCCGCGGGAGTCGGGCGGGCAGTGTCTTCGCCAACCCGGTCAGGTCCGGAAGGAAGCAGCCGCAACGAATCCGCACTGGGTCGTTCCCGGCTCCCACCGCGCAGCGCGGCGCCAAAATAGCGAAGCTATTTTGCGACTCGCGCAAGCGCGGCGGTCGCCGCACCGGCGACCGAACGCGTCTGACGTCAGCATGGGCTTTGCCCATGCCCCTGCCTTGCAGCACAACCCCCCACAACTTCCCCTCGCCGCCGCGCGCCCAACCCGCTAAACCCCTCCCCATGTCCGAAACCGACGAAATCGCCTTCCCCAGCATGGAGCCAAGCGCGGCGACTCCAAAACCCGACGACGCCGGCTATCGCGTCCTCGCCCGCAAATACCGCCCCGCCAGTTTCGACACGTTGCTCGGCCAGGAAGCGATGGTGCGCACGCTGGGCAACGCCATCGCCCGCGAACGGCTGGCGCAGGCCTGGCTGCTGACCGGCGTGCGCGGCGTCGGCAAGACCTCGACAGCGCGGATCATCGCCAAGGCGCTCAATTGCATCGGTCTCGATGGCAGCGGCGGCCCGACGATATCGCCGTGCGGCGTCTGCGAGCCCTGTGTCGCCATCGCCGCCGGCCGCCACATGGATGTCGTGGAGATGGACGCCGCGTCGAACACCGGCGTCGACGATGTCCGTGAGATCATCGAGGCGGTGCGCTATGCCAGCGTGTCGGCGCGCTACAAGATCTACATCGTCGATGAAGTCCATATGCTGACCAAGAATGCCTTCAACGCGCTTTTGAAGACGCTCGAGGAACCACCGCCGCATGTGAAATTCATTTTCGCGACAACCGAGGTCAACAAGGTGCCGGTGACGGTGCTGTCGCGCTGCCAACGCTTCGACCTGCGCCGCGTGCCGGCCGAAACGCTGGTCACGCATTTCGCGCAGATCGTCGCCGCCGAAGGCGCGCACGCCGAGCCCGAGGCGCTGGCGCTGATCGCCCGCGCGGCCGAAGGATCGGTGCGCGACGGGCTGTCGGTGCTCGACCAGGCGATCGCGCACAGTGGCGGCACCGTCACCGCGCAGGAAATCCGCGACATGCTCGGCCTTGCCGATCGCGGCGCGGTGCGGCGGCTGTTCGGGCTGGTGCTCGCCGGCGATGCGCCGGGGGCTCTGGCGGCGGTGGCGGAGCAGTATGACCTCGGCCTCGACCCCGAGATGCTGGTGCGCGAGCTGCTCGAACTGGTCCATGCCGTCACCCGCGCGCGGCTGGCGCCGGCCGATGACCCGGCGCTGAGCGTCGAGGAACGCGCGCAGCTGGCCGACTGGGCGCAACGGCTGAGCTTTCCGGCGCTGCACCGGCTTTGGCAGCTGCTGCTCAAGGGTCTTGCCGAGGTGCAGGCGGCGCCAGTGCCACTGCAGGCCGCCGAAATGGCGCTGCTGCGGCTGATCCACGCCGCCGAACTGCCCGATCCCGTCGATCTAGTGAAACGCATCCTCGAGGGCGGCGACGCGCCAAGCCTCCCCTACCGCCCGCGGGAGGGGCCGGGGGTGGGGGAGTCCGCACAAATCCCCGCGACACAGGCGCCCGTAGCCATTGCGCCACCGGAGCCCGCGCCCGCCCTGCCGCGCCCCGCCAGCTTCGAAGCCATTGTCGCGCTGTTTCGCGAGCGCACCGAGCCCCGCCTCGCGCACATACTCAGCGACGAACTGCGCCTCGTTGAATTTGCACCCGAATCGATCCCACCAGCGCTGGTGCTGGCGCATGACAAGCGCCAGTCAAAGGAACAGCTCGCCGTGATCGGCCGCCGCCTGTCGGAATGGACGGGCCGGGACTGGCAGGTCAATTTCGTCACCGAAGGCGGCGCGCCGACGCTGCACGAGGCGGCGCTGGCTGCCGATGCGGCGCGGCTCGATGCCGCCGGCGCCGATCCGCTGGTCGCCGCGCTGATCGCCGAATTTCCCGATGCCGAGCTGATCGGCGTCGAAACCACCCCGCAAAGGAGCGCCAATGCCCAGTCTCGATGAACTGATGAAGGCCGCGCAAAGCGTCCAGGAACAGATGGCCAAGGCGCAGGCGCAGCTCGACCTGCTCGAGGTCGAAGGTGCCAGCGGCGGCGGCCTTGTGAAGGTCCGTGCCACCGCCCGCGGCCGCATCATCGGCATGACGATCGATCCGTCGCTGTTGACTGAAGATTCGAAGGAAATGCTCGAAGACCTTGTGGTTGCAGCGTTCAACGACGCCAAGGCCAAGGCCGATCAGGTCGGCAGCGCCGAAATGAACAAGTTGACCGCCGGCATGCCGCTGCCGCCGGGGTTCAAGCTGCCGGGGCTGTAAATCGATCCCTTCTGCTCGCGGCACCCGAATTCAAAGGAAAAAGACATGCTGCAACTGCGCACCCTGGTGAAATCCACCGGCACGCTCGAACTCTCGCTTGCCGAGGTCGAGACGCCTGCCCCCGGCCCCGGCGAGATCCTCGTCCGCGTCGAGGCGTCGCCGATCAATCCGAGCGACATCGGCCTGCTGTTCGGCGCCGCTGACATGAGCAGCGCCGTCGCTTCGGGCACGCCCGATCACCCGGTGGTCACCGCCACCATCCCGCCGGCGTACATGCGCGCCATGGCCGGGCGCATCGATGAATCGATGCCCGCGGGCAATGAAGGCGGCGGCACCGTCACCGCGGCCGGCGCCGGCGCCGAACATCTGGTCGGCAAGCAGGTCGGCATCATCGGTGGCTCCATGTACGCGCAATATCGCGTCGTCCGCGCCCAGGATGCGATTGTCCTGCCCGATGGCGCAACCGCCGAAGATGGCGCCAGTTGCTTCGTCAACCCGCTGACGGCGCTCGGCATGACCGAGACCATGCGCCGCGAAGGCCATGGCGCGCTTGTCCACACCGCGGCCGCATCGAACCTCGGCCAGATGCTCAACCGCATCTGCATCGAGGATGGCATCGGCCTCGTCAACATCGTGCGCAGCGCCGAACAGGCCGAAACACTGCGGTCGCAGGGCGCGACGCATATCGTCGATTCGACCGCGCCGGGCTTCAACGATGATCTGGTCGCGGCGCTCGTCGCCACCGGCGCCACCATCGCCTTCGATGCCATCGGCGGCGGCAAGCTGGCCGGGCAGATCCTCACCGCGATGGAAATCGCCATCAACAAGACTGCCAAGGAATACAGCCGCTACGGATCGGCGGTTCACAAGCAGGTTTACCTGTACGGCATGCTCAACCCGGCGCCTACCGAGTTCAACCGCGGCTTCGGCATGGCCTGGGGCATGGGCGGCTGGCTGCTGTTTCCGTTCCTGCAGAAAATCGGCGGCGCCGAGGCACAGAAGCTCCGCGACCGGGTGGCAGCGGAATTGAAAACCACCTTTGCCAGCCACTACAGCCACCGCGTTTCGCTGGCGCAGGCGCTCAGCCTCGACGCCATCGCCGGCTACAACCGGCGTGCGACGGGGGAGAAATACCTCATCCTGCCACAAGGCTGAGGTCGAAACAGAGCCTCCGGCGGTTGGGGCCGCAAGCCCCAAACC
>JBBQKM010000170.1:0-6531 GCA_038326915.1 Sphingomonadales bacterium | reverse complement strand
CCGGCGCCCAGCCCGATGATGTCGCGGCCTTCGGCCTTCAGCACCGCCGCCTTGTTGGTGACGGCGATCGTCGGTGACGGCTGGATGCGCTGGATGGCGGCGGAGAGTTTCGACATCGATATTCCTTCGGCAGGCCTGCCGTTTAGCGGGCGGGCACGTTGCGGTGCAACACCGAAACGGTCACGACCCCGACAATCGTGCCGGCAGCAACCCGCGCAGCGCATTGCCGATGTAGAATCCGCCGGCCAGATCGGCGACGCTAACCCGGCCTTCCACCGCCAGCCCTTGCGCGATAAGCCGGGCGCGGAACACGCCGGGCAACAGGCCAAGGCTCAGCGGCGGCGTCACCAGCCTGTCGTCGCGTTCGACGAAAATGTTGGTGAAACTGCCCTCGGTCACCCAGCCGTCGGCGCGGACCAGCGCGACCTCGGCCGCGCCCGATGCCCGCCGCGCCGCGTCGTAAAAGCCGCGGTCGCCGGTCTTGTGGCGCAGCCGCCAATCGCCGGGATCGACCGGCAGCCGGGCGAGCGCCACCGCGACGACGTCATCGGGCGGCGGCGGCAGCGGCGACAGCTGAACGGCGATCGCGCCAGTTGAGCAGGCAATCAAGCGAATCCGCCCCGAAATCGCGCCCGATACCGCCGCCAGCACGCAGTTTCGCGCCGCGTCTGCGTCGAAATTCCAGCCGAAAAACGCCGCACTTGCCCCCATCCGCGCCAGATGCGCCGCCAGATCGGGCAGGTTTCCCCCTTCGCAGCGCATGGTTTCGATCAGATCGGGCGGCCCACGCCGGCCCAGAAACGCTGATTTTGCAAGGCATTCCGCCCATTCGGCGCCGGCTTCGCTGTCCGCAACGATGCCGCTGCCCAGCCCCAGCCGCGCCGCTGTCGCCCCCGGCGCCATCACCAGCGTTCGGATGGCGACGTTGAACACCGCGTCGCCATTGGCCGAAATCGCCCCGATGCTGCCCGTGTAAGCACCGCGCGGCGCGGCTTCGACGTCGGCAATCACCTCCATCGCCCGGATTTTCGGTGCGCCGGTGACGGAGCCGCATGGAAACAGCCGTTGCAAAACATCCGCTGCCGTCACGCCGGGGTGCGCCGTGGCCGTTACCGTCGATGTCATCTGCAGCACGGTCGGGTAGGTTTCGACCGCGAAAAGCGCCGGCACCCGCACGTCGCTGCCCACCCGCGACAGGTCGTTGCGCAGCAGATCGGTGATCATCAGGTTCTCGGCGCGGTTTTTCGGGTCGGCCTGCAGCGCTGCGGCCAGCGCGGCATCCTCCGCCGCATTGCCCCCACGCGCTGCAGTGCCCTTCATCGGCCGCGCCAGCAGCTGCCGGCCGTCCATGCGGAAGAACAATTCGGGCGAAAAACTCAACAGCCACAGCCGCCCGGTGAACACCAAAGCGCCATAGGGCGCCCGGCTGCCGGCGCGCAATCGCGCATAAAGCGCCAGCGGATGCCCCGCCACCGCCACCGTCGCGGCAAAGGTCAGGTTCGCCTGATAGATGTCACCGGCGGCAATCAGCGCCAATATCTGCGCCAGACGCGCATCATAATCGCCCTGCGCCAGCCCCGGCACCGCCGCCGCCACCTGCGCCGGCCCCTCCCCGAGCAGCGCCGCCGCATCGACAACCGCATCACTGGCGAACCGCCCGAACCACAACAATGGTTCCCCCGCCGGCGGCGCGCGCGGCACCAGCCGCGATTCGAGCGCATAACCGGCCTCGAAACCCATGAAACCCGCCCAGGGACCGGGCGCCCGCAGCCGTTCGAGCGCCGGCAGCACCGCGTCCGGGGTGTCGGCAACCAGCGTTTCCACAAGCCCGGTGAACAGCCGCGCCGTGCCGGCCGCAACATCATCGAGCAAAACAAAGGGCCGCGCGGCATCGAACATCACTGCGGTGACGCCCTAGCCGATGCCAACCACGACGGCGAGAGGCCGCTTGCCGCTGCGGCAACAGGCGTTAAACATCGCAGCCATGATGAAAAAATCGCTGCTGATCGCCGCCCTGCTCGCCACCCCCGCGCTCGGCCAGACCCCGATCCCCGCTGTCATCCCGCCCGCCGCCATCACGGCGGAGGGCATTCCGGCGATTCCCGCCACCCTCGCCCAGGCGGTGCGGCCCTATCTCGAATATCGCAGCGCCGCTTTCGAAGGCTGGGACGCGCGGAACAAGGGCATGCTGGTCGCCACCCGCTTCGCCAACGCCCCGCAATTGCACCGCGTTGCGGCGCCCGGCGCGGCGCGCAGCCAGATCAGTTTCGAATCCGAACCGCTGCAGGGGCAATTGTCACCCGATGGCAGCATGATTCTCGTCACGAAAGACGTTGGCGGCGGCGAATTCTACCAGCTCTACACCCTGTCCGACGGCCGGCTGACCCTGCTCACCGATGGCAAGAGCCGCAACACCGGCGCCACCTGGTCACGCGATGGCCGGCTGGTCGGCTATAGCTCGACCCGCCGCAACGGCACCGATGGCGATCTTTACCTCATCGATCCCGCCAATCCGAAGACCGATCGCCGCGTTGCCGAGATGAAGGGCGGCGGCTGGAGCTTTGCCGACTTCGCCCCCGACAGCAAAAAGGCGCTGGTCACGCAGCGGCTTTCGGTCGCCGAGGCCAATCTGTTCGAGATGGATCTCGCCACCGGCATCCTCGCGCGGCTCAATCCTCCCGGCCCGGCGGCATCGTACAGCGACGCCAGATACGGCACCGATGGCCGCATCTATGTCATCGCCGACGCCGGCAGCGACGTGCAGCGGCTCGGCACCATCGACCGCAAGGTGGGATTCAAGGCACTGGTCACCGGCCCGGCGGCCTGGGATACCGAGGAATTCGCCATCGCCGACGATGGCAGCTACATCGCCTATACCGTCAATGTCGCCGGCGCCTCGCGGTTGCGGCTGATCGATCCGCGCACCGGTGCCATCCTCGGCGATCCGAAATTGCCCGCCGGGGTCATCTCCGGCCTCGAAATCGCCCCCTGGGGAGAGATCGGCTTCTCGCTGGCCAGCGCCACATCGCCCGCCGACGCCTGGTCGGTGAACCCCAGGACGCTGGCGGTAACGCGCTGGACCTATAGCGAAACCGGCGGATTGGACGCTGGCCGCAACCGCGAACCCGAGCTGGTGACGGTCAAATCCTTCGATGGCCTGGCGGTTTCGGGCTTTCTCTACAGCCCCGACCCGGCGAAATTCCCCGGTAAACGCCCGCTGGTGCTCGATATCCACGGCGGGCCGGAGGGGCAGACCCGCCCCGGCTTCCTCGGCCGCACCAACTATCTCATCAACGAGCTCGGCATCGCGGTGTTCTACCCCAATGTCCGCGGCTCGACCGGCTATGGCAAGCGCTTCGTCGGCCTCGACAATGGCCCGTGGAAACGCGAGGACACGGTCAAGGATATCGGCGCCTTCCTCGATGTGCTGACCGCGCGGAGCGACGTGGACCCGGCGCGCGTTGCCGAAACCGGCGGCAGCTATGGCGGCTATATGTGCTACGCCACCGCGATCAAATATGGCGCGCGGCTGCAGGGTGCCGTCTGCGCCCGCGCCATTTCGAACTTCGTCACGCTGCTGGAGAACACCGAAAGCTATCGGCGTGACCTGCGCCGCGTCGAATATGGCGACGAACGCGAGCCCGGCCAGCGCGCCAAGCTGATGGAAATCTCGCCGCTGACGCATGTGAAGGATCTGAAACTGCCGCTGGTTGTCATCACCGGCAGCAACGATCCGCGCGTCAAGCCATCCGAATCAACGCAGATGGTCGATGCCGTGCGCGCCAATGGCGGGCCAGTGTGGCATCTGATTGCCGCCAACGAGGGCCATGGCTATCAGAAAAAGGAAAACCAGGACTTTGAATTCCTGACGCGCGTCACCTTCTGGACGCAGACCTTGCTCAAATAGCCCCGGCTATTCGGCCGCCGCCGGGCGTTTGGCAGCGGGCGCGAGCGGCGCGAGCAGCTGCCCCGCCAGCGTCGGCGGCTGCGGCTCGACCGTGCCATAGGCATCGGGAAAATGGCCCGGCAGGTAATGCGTGCCGAAAATCCGGTCGAGCCAGGGGAATGTCGCGGCAAAATTGCGGTCGATATGATCGGTGCGGCTGTGGTGCCAGTGGTGGAACGCCGGCGTCGCCACCAGCGCCTCGAGCGGCCCCAGCCGCCAGCGCAGATTGGCGTGGATGAAAAAGCCGGCAAACGTCCCGATTAGCGTAATGACTACCGGCAACAGGCTGCCCGCCGGCCCCGCCGACCCCAGCCCGAGGATGTAGAGCGGCACCAGCCCCGACAGCCGCGTCACCACCAGATCGACCGGATGCGCGCGCGTGTTGACGAGAAAATCCATGTGCTCGGCGCTGTGATGGACGGCGTGGAAGCGCCACAGCAGCGGCGAAGCGTGCATCAGCCGATGGCCCCAATAGGAGCCGATATCGGCGACGACCAGCCCGAGCGGTATCGAAACCCACAGCGGCAGGCCGTGGACGGCGGCGTGAAAGCCGGGCGGCAGCACGCGCTGCACCAGCGTCGCCACCAGCGCCATCGGCAGCGCGATCAGCGCCGCCGGCACCAGGCTGTTGAGGAAGTAATAGCCCAGATCGATGCCGATTTCGCGGCGCAAAACCGGCGCCGGGGCGCGCGCGAACAGCCGTTCGAGCGGCACGAACAGCGCCGTCAGCACAACGAGCCAGACGCTCAGCCGGGCGACATCGATGGCAAGACTGGAAAGCGACATCGGATCGGCACTGCCCGAAAACGGTGGCCGGAGAAACCCCCGGCCACCTGTCTTCAGGCGGTTGCGTCAGGCCGCAACGACGCGCGCATGCCGGCGCGCCGCGGCACCGACGAGGCCGAAGCCGGCAACGAGCATGACCCAGCTCGCCGGCTCGGGCACGGTCGCGGCAACGACAGACACGCCATCGAGCAGCGCGAACGGCGGCACGCCGCCGGGGCCGCCATCGGCCCAGAAGCGCAGCGTCTGCGCAGCCTGGGTGGCGACAAAGCTGAACGTCTCGGTGCGCCATGGCTGGAAACCGGCCTGCGGGTTGGCGACCGTCGCGGTGCGGAAATCGGTCGTCACGAAGTTGTTGGAATCGAGCAGGCTGACCTGCCAGGATTCAAAGGTCGCACCGTTGAAATTGAGCTGCTGGGCAGCGGCCCATTCGAACGACACATTGTACGTCTTGCCGACTTCGAGCCCGCTGATCAGCTGGGTGATCGGCGCGCCAAAGCCACGATCGGCGTCGGATGCGACATAGTTGCCGCCCTGGGCGCTGGTCGTCAGGCCGTTGTTGTAGCCGTTGGCCGGACCATAAAGCGCGAAACCATTGTACCGGCCGATGGCGGTGGCGTCGCCCGGAACGAAAACGAACGCCAGGCCCGTCGTGCGCCAGCCCTGGAGCTGGCCGTTGCCAGGGGCATAGTTGGTCGAAAATTCGTCGGAGCCGGCAAGGCCCCAGGTTTCAAACCCGCCGTTGACGACCAAATTGGTCGCGGCATGGGCAGTGGCAGACGCGCCGGCAATCAGGCCGAACGCGAGGAATGGCGCCATGCGGCGCGTGATCGATGTCATGTGACCCTCGTTTTTGTGGGAAGTGGCGAGCCGGCCGCCGACCCCTCTGCCCCGATGACGCCGCCCGAGTGATGGCGCGCCGGTGCAACAGCCCCGAACAGAATGCTCAAGCGGATTGTTGCAACGTCCGTGCCAATTCAATCGCACTGCAACAAAAGATTCGTGCAACGAAATCAGCCGTGTGTGCGCTGCGGTGGAGAGCAGCATGACGGGTTGTTCACAATGACGACCCGGAAAGTGTCGGCTGAGTTTACACATTTGAAAATATCGTTAACGAAGCGATTACAAAGGCGCCGCGGCGCTTCGGGTGCGATGGCGCTTGCCTTGGCAGCGCGCTGCCGCCACATCTGCCGGCATGAATGCCAAGCCGCCCCTGCAGGCCGTCATCGTGCCGGTCACCGCGTTGCAGCAAAACTGCACCCTGCTGTGGTGCACGGCGACCATGCGCGGCGCCTTTACCGATCCCGGCGGCGATCTCGACCGGTTGCAGGCGGTGGCTAAACAGCACGGCGTCACCATCGAAAAACTGCTCATAACCCATGGCCATATCGACCATTGCGGGCTGGCCGGGGTGTTCGCCGAACAGCTCGGCGTGCCGATCGAAGGCCCGCACCCCGATGACAAGTTCTGGATCGACCAGGCCGCCGACAGCGGGGCGAAATACGGCATCACCGGCGCCGCGCCGTTCACCCCCGATCGCTGGCTGTTCGACGGCGACACGGTGACCGTGGGGGACCTGACGCTCGATGTCTATCACTGCCCCGGCCATACCCCCGGCCATGTCGTGTTCCACCATGCCGCCTCGAACCTTGCGATTGTCGGCGATGTGCTTTTCCAGGGCAGCATCGGCCGGACCGATTTCCCGCGCGGAAACCATGCCGATCTGATCCAGGCCATCACGACCAAGCTGTGGCCGCTGGGCGGCGATACCGCCTTCGTTCCCGGCCATGGCGGCATGTCGA
>JBBQKM010000169.1:0-6553 GCA_038326915.1 Sphingomonadales bacterium | reverse complement strand
GCATGAAACCGGCATGCCGGCACGCTACCCGCGCGATCTGGTCCATGGCTTTCGCATCGACATGGAGGAGCGGCCGTTCCAAACTATCGATGACACTTTGGCCTATTGCTACCATGTCGCCGGTTGCGTCGGCGTGATGATGGCTATCGTCATGGGGGTGTCGCCCGATGACCGGGCAACGTTGGACCGCGCCTGCGATCTCGGCATGGCGTTCCAGCTCAACAACATCGCCCGCGATGTCATTGAGGATGCGATGAACTCGCGCCGCTATATCCCCGATGACTGGCTGGAAAGTGTGAAGCTGCAGCCCAACAACTTCGCCTTTCCGCCCAATCGCCGCCAGCTGTCGCGTCTGGTGACGCGGCTGGTCAACCTGGCGGAGGACTATGAAGCATCGGCGCGCTATGGCACCTCGGCGCTGCCGTGGCGGGCGTCATGGGCGGTGCTTGCCGCGGCGCGCATCTATGGCGGCATCGGCCGCAAGGTTCGCGATGCCGGGCCGGACGGCCTGGATGTGCGCATGAGCACGACGAAGCCGGAAAAGCTCCAGGCGGTTGCGGTGGCGCTGAGCGAAACGCTGGCCCGCAAGTCGCGCTGGCCGGCGCCTGGGCCCAGCCGCGACGGGCTGTGGACGATGCCCGGTTAAGTCCCTCTAGCGGGCCCAGTGCTCGGCGTTGTCGACCATTTCCATCTCGGCGCGCATCTTGGCGGACGAACGGATCCGGCCTTTGCCATTGGCTTCCAGTTGCGCCTTCAATACCCGGATTGGCGGTGCATACAGAAAGCCGAAGCTGACGGTGCCATCTTTTGATTCAACGACGTGGTGCAAGCGATGGGCCTGGACGATGCGCTTCAGATAGCGCTGTTGCGGGTTCCACGAATGGCGGGCGCGGCGGTGCACCAGCACATCATGGAAACCGAAATAGATCATGCCATAGGCGGTGATGCCGGCGCCGATGGCCGTGATGACATGCCAGCCCTGGCTGGTCCCGATCAGCAGCAGGATGATCGACGGTACGGCGCCCATTACTGCGAACCAGTCGTTTCTTTCGAAAAACCCCGTCCGCGGTTCGTGGTGCGATTTGTGCAGCGACCACAGGAAGCCGTGCATGACATATTTGTGCGCGACGATCGCCACGATCTCCATGATCGCGACGAGCAAAAGTGCGATGGCGATGCCCTGCCAGAGATTGATTTGCGCGGTGAACATGTCTGCCTCATAGCGGCTGCCGCGGGGCTTTGCACCCCACCCGATGCCGCACCCTTTCGCGCACGGGCGGTTCGTGCGATAGGCGGAAGAATAGCTAGAGAAGGTTCATGACCAAGCGTTTTTCGGCCTTGATCGTCCTGGCGGCCCTGGCGGGCTGTGCGACCCCGGCGCAGCGGATCGCCAGCAAGCTTGGCGAATATGGCGTGCCGCCGGCGCAGGCGCGGTGCATGGGCGACCGCCTGCAGGCCCGGCTGAGCACGGCGCAATTGCAGCGGCTGGGCGAAATCGGCCAGCTCAACCCCGATCGGGTCGGCAACATGTCGATCAACGACATCGGCCGCCAACTGAACGATCCCCGCGATCCGGCGCTGTTGATAGCATTCGTCAAGGCCGGCGTGGGGTGCACGATTTGAGTGTCGGCGGTGGCATGGCCGGCACATTGCGGGCCCGCTGGCGCAAGCTGACGGGCGCCGATGGACCGCCGACCGACGATGCGGTGATCGATTCCGAAGCCGAGCGCGCCATCCGCATGTTCGGCGCGCCGGAGCCCGATCATTTCGCCCCGCCCTATACCTATCTGCCACCGCAGCCCGATCGCCGCGCCGAACGTGAGCGCGCTCGCGCGCCCTATACCGTGTTCCTGCCCGGCCTCGCGATCGGTGGCCTGCTTGGCTATGCGATGACTGTTGATGACCCGAAAACGGTGAAAGCCCTGCCCGATCGCGCCTACGCCGTGTTGCGCGGATCGCCCTATTATCTGAATTGCGCGCACGCCCGGCTGGTCGGCGCAGCACCGCTTTACAAGGGCCAGCCCGGCTATTCGAAGCGGCTGGATACCGATGGCAACGGTGTCGCCTGTGAACCGTTTTTTGGCGAGGCAGGGCCGGCGCCTGACGCCAAGCCGGCTGAAAAGCCGCCGAAAGCCAAGACCAGCAAATAGCCGCGCCGTGACCGGGTGTGGCGGGTTGCCCAGGCGCTGCCGATTTGTCTCGCGGCGCCGGATGTGCGACCGATTGGCCGGGAACAAGGGCAATTGGCGCGTTGGCAGCGGGGGTGCCGGTGAGCGATTGGCGACTATGGGGCGATAAACGGCGCGATCCGCACGCGGCACTGGCGCGCTCTGCATGGGGTGGCGGTGCCTATGGCGATATCAGGCCGCGCCGCAACCGGACTGGGCTGGTGCTGTTCGGGCTGGTGTTCGGCATCGGGCTCGGCGTGGCGCTCAGCCTCGATAACCCCGGCGTCCAGATCGGCGTGGCGCTGGGGCTGGCCCAGAGCAAGATTGCGGCGGAGGCAAAGCGCGCCGATGTGCCGCTGAAATGGGCACTCTATCTCAACTGCGACCAGGTGCGCAGTGCCGGTGCTGCACCGCTCCACCGCGATGACCCGGGCTATGCCGAAAGGCTCGATCCCGATGGTGACGGCGTGGCCTGCGCGACCGCCAAGCAGCGCAAGCCGCGGCGCAAGGGGCGCTAGCGCCCTCCGCCCGCCCGCTTTTTGCCAAAGCTCGCCTTCTTCTTCATCTTTTCGAACCGCGTCGTCCGCGTTCCCGGCGCGCCGCCCATGCTGCGGCCCTGGACGGGTGCGACCCGCTCGCCCGCCGGCACGCCGAGCTCGTCCATTTCCAGCCGCCGGATCTGGTCGCGGATGGCGGCGGCGGTTTCGAATTCCAGGTCGGCGGCGGCGGCCTGCATCTGCTTGTCGAGGTCGGCGATATAGGCCTTGAGGTTGTGGCCGACGAGGTTGGGTGTTTCGGCATCACCGGTTTCGACGATCAGGCCGTCGCGCATCGACACATCGGCGAGCACGTCGGAGATGTTGCGCTTGATGGTCATCGGCGTGATGCCGTGTTCGGTGTTATAGGCTTCCTGCCGGGTCCGGCGGCGGTCGGTTTCGCGGATGGCGCGCTCCATGCTGCCGGTGACGTGATCGGCATAGAGGATGACGCGGCCGTCAACATTGCGCGCCGCCCTGCCGATGGTCTGGATCAACGACGTTTCGGAGCGCAAAAAGCCTTCCTTGTCGGCATCGAGGATCGCCACGAGCCCACATTCGGGAATGTCGAGGCCTTCGCGCAGCAGGTTGATGCCGACGAGCACGTCATAGACACCGAGCCTCAGGTCGCGGATCAGCTCGATACGCTCCAGCGTCTCGACGTCGCTGTGCATGTAGCGGACGCGCAGGCCTGCCTCGTGGAGGAATTCGGTCAGATCCTCGGCCATGCGCTTTGTCAGCGTCGTTACCAGCGTGCGATAGCCGGCGGCGGCCACCTTCTTGGCTTCCTGGATCAGATCCTCGACCTGATCTTCCACCGGCTTGATCTCGATCGGCGGATCTATGAGCCCGGTTGGCCGGATGACCTGTTCGACGAATACGCCGCCGGTCTTGTCCATTTCCCAGGTGCCGGGCGTCGCCGACACGAACACCGTCTGTGGGCGCATCGCTTCCCATTCGGCAAAGCGCAGCGGGCGGTTGTCGATGCACGACGGCAGGCGGAACCCATATTCGGCCAGGGTCATCTTGCGGCGGTGATCGCCCTTGGCCATCGCGCCCAGTTGCCCGACCGTGACATGGCTTTCGTCGACGAACAGCATGGCGTTTTCGGGCAGATATTCGAACAGGGTCGGTGGCGGCTCCCCCGGCAGGCGGCCGGTCAGGAAGCGGCTGTAATTTTCGATGCCGGCGCAGCTGCCGGTGGCGGCAATCATCTCGAGGTCGAAATTGGTGCGCTGTTCGAGGCGCTGGGCTTCGAGCAGCTTGCCTTCGGCATTCAGCTCCTTCAGCCGTTCGGTCATTTCGAACCTGATGGCTTCGCTGGCCTGTTTCAGCGTCGGGCCCGGCGTCACATAGTGGCTGTTGGCATAGATTTTCACATAGTCGAGCCGTGCCACCGCTTGCCCGGTCAGCGGGTCGAACTCGGTGATGCTTTCGATCTCGTCACCAAAGAAGCTGACGCGCCAGGCGCTATCCTCATAGTGTGAAGGAAAAATTTCGAGATTGTCGCCGCGCACCCGGAAATTGCCGCGGGCAAAGCCGGCGTCGTTGCGTTTGTACTGCAGTGCGACCAGCTTGCGGATGATCTCGCGGCTGTCGGCGTTCTCGCCCTTTTTCAGCGTGAAGGTCATCGCCGAATAGGTTTCGACGGAGCCGATACCGTAGATGCAGCTGACCGACGCGACGATGATGACATCGTCGCGTTCCAGCAACGACCGTGTTGCGGAATGGCGCATCCGGTCGATGGCTTCGTGTACGCTCGATTCCTTTTCGATATAGGTGTCCGATCGCGGCACATAGGCTTCGGGCTGATAATAGTCGTAATAGCTGACGAAATATTCGACGGCGTTGTTTGGAAAGAAGCTTTTGAATTCGCCGTATAATTGCGCGGCGAGGATCTTGTTGGGGGCGAGGATCAGCGCCGGCCGCTGGGTCGCCTCGATAACCTTGGCAACTGTATAGGTCTTGCCCGAACCGGTGACGCCGAGCAGCACCTGGTCGCGCTCGCCCTGGTTGGCCTGTGACACCAGTTCGGCGATGGCGACGGGCTGGTCACCGGCCGGGGTATAGTCGCTGATCAGCTCGAACGTCTTGCCGCCTTCGGATTTTTCCGGCCGCACCGGGCGGTGCGGAACGAAGTTTTCACTGCCTTCGGGTTCGGCAAGGCTGGTGCGAATCTGGATGGCCATGTTGGCAATATGGCTGATGGACCGGTTTTGTTCCAGTGTCGGCGGTGCCGCAATGCTGATATTCCGTGGAAAGCTTTTGGGGAGGCGTTCATGCGCAAGGCATTGTTGCTGGCGGGGTTGGTGATGTCCGGCGGTGCATCGGCTGATACGATGAAGGTGCTGCCCGGCGAATGGGAGGTCACCAGCACGATGAAGATGCAGACCCTGCCCAATATGTCGCCGAAAATGGCGGCAATGATGCGCGCCCAGCAGGGCAAGCCGATGGTGATCCGCACCTGCATCACCCCCGAGGAGGCGGCGCGCGGCCCCGAAAGCCGGCCGCGCGACAAGAACTGCAAGGTCGGCAACATGAGCTATGGCGGTGGCCGCGTTGCCGCCGAAACCGTATGTACCCATCAAGGTGATGTGACCCGGGTCAAGATGAACGGCACCTACACGCCGACCAGCTATGTCATGGACGGCGCCATGTCGGGGTCGGGTGGCTCGACGGGCGCCATGGCGATGACGATGCATATCGTCGGCAAGCGTGTCGCGGCGGTCTGTTCCGCGAAAGCGAAGTAGGGTCAGCGCGCCATGCGGCGGATGGCGCGCCAGGCGCCGGCGAGGTGCGGCACGAATAGCAACGCAAACAGCGGCGGCAGCCACATCCGGTGCATCGGGGTGGCAAGCGGATCGGCGGGCAGATTGGGCAGCTTCAGCCCCATCAGGTCGATCGGCGCGCTGGCCAGTGCCAGCCCCGACACGCAAGTCGCGGTCATCCAGGCGTAAAGCGCGAAATGCGCGACATGGACATAGCCGGGCTTGGGCGGTGACGGCCGCAGCAGCCGTTCGATCATCCGGCCGAACAGTAGCAGGAACACCGCGCCGCCGATCGCCATGTGGACGGCAAGGAATTCGGCGCGCGCCGGATTGGTGCGCGCCATGATCGCCACATATTGCCCCATCGCAAAGGCGGGGATGATCAGCGCGGCGCTGGCCCAGTGCAGCCCACGGGTCAGTTGGCCATAGGCGGCGGGGGTGCCGCGCCATGGCACGGGGTCGACTGGACGGCGGAATTGCCGCCAGCCGCCGCGGAGCAGCAGCGCGATGCCGATGGCGATGACCACAGCCTCGATATTGAGCAGCAGCGGCGTCAGGCTTCCGGCGGGCGCTGCGGCAAAGGTGCCATCGCCATTGGCAAGCACGATCGACCAGGCAAGGAAAGCGAGCGCCGTTGCGGCAAGGAGCGTGCCGGCGGCGCGGAGGATCGCCCAGGGCGCGTTGAGCGTAAGGGCCAGAGTGAGCGCGAGGCCGAGATAGAAGCTTGTCATGCCGCCCTTTGCAGCCGATGGCGGAGCAATTGGCAAGCATGGGCCTTGCTGCAGCAGGGCGCCGCCATGGCCGATCGATTCGAACGTCACAAACAGGCCTGGACCAGTGAAGAGGTGCAGAAACTGCACACGCTTGCCAAAAAGGGCATGCCACTGCGCGCCATCGCCAAGGCGCTGACCCGCAGCGAAGAATCAACCAAGGCGCGCGCCAAGGCCGATGGGCTGAACATCGCCAGCTTGCGTTAGGCGCGCCGTCAGCGGCAGACGCGAGCGACGCGCGCCGCCTGGTCGAGATGCAGATGGTCGGCGTGGGCGGCGTTGTAGTCGGGCGAAAGCGTCGTGGCGAACAA
>JBBQKM010000168.1:0-6578 GCA_038326915.1 Sphingomonadales bacterium | reverse complement strand
ATAAATCTGGGTAATGCGACGGGCGAGCCGCCGCACCTTCAAGGCCGTGCAGGCACCGGTTTCAAACACCAGCGGCGCGTCGTCGGCATGATGGTCAAGGGCGGATGCTGCCATGCAACATGACTGACATTGATTGCATATGCAGGCAAGTGGAGTTTTTCTACGCGTCCTGATAGAGCGCCCATCCGCACGCCAGGTCCTGGACGACGTGGCCGAGCGACTTGTACGCAGTCACCTGCGACGCCGATTGCCGTCCCGGCAACCGCCCGCCGAGCACGTCGCCGATCTCGCCGACAACATGACTGTCGTCGAGCAGCCCGGCATCGCGGGCGTGGAGGAACTCACCGCCCTGCGCCAGCACCCCGGCGCGATAGTCGGCGATGAAGCGTGACCGCACCACCAGCGCGTCGTCGATCTCGCGCGGTCCGGCGCGGCTTGATCCGACCAGGTTGATGTGGGTGCCATCGGCGACCATCGTGCTCAGCACCACCGGTTCATCGGCGCCCGATACCGTGCAGATGATGTCGGCGTTGCGCACGGTTTCGGCGACCCCGGCGTGCGCGGTGGCCGGCACGCCCAGTTCGCCCGCCAGCGCGGCCGCCAGCGCCTCCGCCTTGGCCAGCGATCGCCCCCAGACGCGAATGTCGACCAATGGCCGCACCGCCACCATGCCGCGCGCATGGGTATGCGCCTGTTCGCCGGTGCCGACGATGGCCAGCCGGCTCGGCCCCGGCCGCGCCAGCGCGTCGGTGGCAACGGCGCTCGCCGCCGCGGTGCGGATCGCTGTCACCTCGGCGGCGTCGATTCCCGCCACCGGCACGCCGCTATCGGGATCGAACAGGATGATCAGCCCCTGGTGCGATTGCAGGCCGCGATCGGCATTTTCCGGAAATATGCCCAGCAGCTTGGCACCAAAGGTGTTTCCGTCGCCCAGTGTGCCCGGCATGATGCCGAACATCCGGCCGCCGCCCATCGGGATGATCGTGCGCAGCGTCTGCTTCGTCTCGCCGTTCGACAGCGCGATCATCGCGGTGCGGACGATGGCGATGGCGCGCGGCATCGTCAGCCGCCGCGCCACCTCGGCACCATCGATCAGCCGGATCATTTGAGGAAATCGAGCGTGCGCTGCCAGGCCAGTTTCGCCGCCGCCGCATCATAGCGCGCCGCCGACGTGTCGTTGTTGAAGGCGTGGTTGACGCCGGGGTAGGTGTACGCCTCATACTTGACCCGCGCCGCCTGCAAGGCCGCCTGCCAGCCCGCGGCACCGGCGTTCACCCGCTCATCGAGCCCGGCATAGTGCAGCAGCAGTTTCGCCCGGATGCTGGCGACGCCGCTGGTATCGGCCGGCGCCGGGCCATAATAGGCGACGCCGGCGCGCAATTTCCGCCCCGCCGCGATGGCGATGGCGTTGACCATGCCGCCCCCCCAGCAGAATCCGACCGCGCCGGGCACGCCACTGCCGACATCATAGCCATCAAGCCACGCCAGCGTCGCCACCCCATTGGCAATCGTCGCGCCGCGATCGAGCCGGCCGATCAGTTCGCGCGCGATGTCGTCGGCGCTGTTGGTGCCATCGCCGGCGCGCGGCGTTTCGCCAAGCGGGGTGAGGAAGTCCGGCGCCAGCGCGACAAAGCCCGCCAATGCCAGCCGCCGCGTCACGTCGCGGATATGTTCGGTCAGGCCGCGATTTTCATGGATCACCATCACCCGCGGCGCCCGGCTGGCGGCGCGCGCCGGCTGCGCCAGATAGCCGACCATGGTGGATGTACCGGCGCCGGCATAGACCAGCCGCTGCGTGGTGATGCGGCTGTCGGCGCCGCTGGTCAGCGATGCGGCATCGGCGCGCGCCTCGATCAGCGGCAGCACCGCCGCCGCTGCTGCCATGCCGCCGGCGAGTTTCGCCAGCCCGCCCAGCAGTTCGCGGCGCGAGCCGCCGACATGGGTAAAGCGGTCGTAGAGGTCTATCATTGCCTGTGAAACTTGGGCCTGTGAAATCGGCGGGCGTTCGGTCATCGTGGCGGGCTCCCAGCGGCGTTGCGACGCCAGCCTATCGCGTCGTCGACGGCACGGCTAGGATGCCGACACGATGGGGGAGAAGACGATGCGAATGCTGCTGCTGGCGCTGTTGATCGCGGTTCCTGCCGCCGCAAGGCCGCCCGCCGCGATTGCCGCCGATCCGCCGCGCGACACCGCCCATCCGGCGCGGATGGAGGTGCTGCACATCCCGTCGGGCGGTGTGGAGATCAACGGCGTCGCCTATGTCGCCAGCGGCGCCGGCCCGCACCCGGTGCTGGTGCTGTGCCACGGCTGGCCGGGCAACGAGAAAAACCTCGATCTCGCCCAGGCCGTGCGCCGTGCCGGCTGGACGGTCGTCACCTTCAATTACCGCGGCAGCTGGGGCAGCCCCGGCGATTTCCATTTCGCCCAGGTGCCGCAGGATGCAGCGGCGGTGCTCGCCTGGGTGCGGCGGCCCGAGGTGGCGGCAAAACTTGGGCTGGATCCGGCGCGGCTGGTCATCGGCGGCCACAGCATGGGCGGCTGGGCGACGGCGATGGTCGCAGCGAACGATCCCGCGCTGAAAGGCGCCATCCTGATTTCGGCGGCCAACATGGGCGCCGTCGGCACCATCCCGCGCGCCGATCTCGTCGCGCTGGCGGCCGAGAGTGCTGAATCGCTCAACAACACCTCGCCCGCGCAGATGGCCGACGAACTCGCCGCCGGCAGCGCCGCCTTCAACGCGCTCGCCGGCGCCCCCGGTCTCGCCCGCGTGCCGCTGCTGGTGCTGACATCGGATGACGGCCTCGCGCCATCGGCGGCGGCACTGGTCGCTGCGGTGCGCCAGGCGGGCAGCAGCCGCGTCACCACCGCACATGTCGCCACCGATCACAGTTGGTCCGACCGCCGGATCGCGCTGCAAACGCGGGTCATCGACTGGCTGCAAGGCCTGAAATAGCGCCTATAGTGCGGCGAGGATCGTCCGCGGCACCTCGCGCTGCGGCAGCCGCGCCGTCACCGCATCGGCAATATCGGGCGCCACCAGCTGCGCACCCTGCGGCGACAGATGGCCGGTATCGAACAGCAGCGGCATGTCGTCGGGCGTCACCGTCGTGCACCGCCGCGCGCACAGCATGTCGATCATCGACACGAAGCCGGCACCCGACCGCGCCGCCTCGCTGCGCAGGATCGTGTCCATCCGTTCACGCCCCGGCACGCGGTGGGTTTCGGGCAGCGCCATGTCGCCGCGCGCCCGCGCCATCGCCAGCAGCCGCGGCAACGGCATGTCATAGGTGGTGATCGGCCCGACAACGACGACCGGGATGTGCCGCGCCGCGAACCAGTCGAGCGTCGGCCGCACATCGGCCATGTCGCGATCAGCCCAGTTGGCGACCATGATCACCAGATCGGGCGCGCGCCGCTGCAGCAGATCGTCGAACACCCGCTGCATCAGCGCCGCGCACATCCGTTTCGGCGACGTGCGGCTCGACAGCAGTGGCCGGCAGTTCGATGCCGTCGCCTGCAGCACATTGGCGCGCGGCAGCGCATCGGCAAGGCCCGAATAGAGGCTGGCGGCATGGCTGTCGCCCAACAGCAGCACATTGGCGCGGCCGGGCATCGCGGTCATGCAGGCATCCTGGTCGAAACCGCCGATGCCATCATCGGGTTCGATGAAGCAATTGCGCTGGCGCAGCAGCCCGACCTGTTGCAGGCTGCCCTGCGCCGCATAGCGTTCGGCGCTGGCATCGAACCGCCCCGGCACCCCGGCGCTGATGATGATGCCGGTGCACAGCGCCACCGCGGTCGCGCTGCTCGCCATGACGACGCGCAGGCTGCTTAGGCTCGGTCGGCCGAACAGCGGCCCCCCCTTGAACAAAGCTTGGCTGCGGAACGGCAGCTCGACATAGCGCCACGACAGCACGGCACAGCCGAAACTGGCGGCAAGGATGGTCAGCTTGCCGATGCGATCGAGCTGCGGTTCGGTGATCAGCTGTTGCGCCAGCACCTGCAGCGGCCAGTGCCAGAGGTAGAGCGAATAGGAAATCAGCCCGATGAACACCATCGGCTTCAGGCTCAGCCCGCGGCGCACCAGCGTGTCGCCATGGCGCCCCGACACGATGACCATCGCGGCGCCCAGCACCGGCGGCAGCGCGGCCAGCCCGGGGAAGGCGGTTGCCGAGCCATAGGCGAACATCGGCACGACGATCGCCGCCATGCCGGCAAGTGCGACGATGTTGCGCCGGCGCGGCGCATCGAGACTGGCGAAGTGCAACCGCCCGGCAAGCGCCCCGACGAGCAATTCCCAGCCGCGCGACGGCAGCAGATAATAGCCGGCGGTGGGCGCACGATCGACCAGCCAGATGCTGACCAGCAGCGACGCCAGCGCCAGCCCGGCAAGCACCGGCACGATGCGGTGGCGGGCATAATGGCCGACCAGCATGGCGATCGGCGGGAACAGCAGATAATATTGTTCCTCCACCCCCAGCGACCAGGTGTGGAGCAGGAAATTCTGCTTTGATTCCGGATTGAAGTAATCGGTGATCTGCCAGAAATACAGGTTCGACACCGAAAACAGCGCGGCGATGCCGCTGCGCGCATATTCGATCAGCACAACCGGCCAGGCGACGAGCATCAGCACCGCGAGCATGGCGAGGATCATCACGAACAGCGCCGGCAGGATGCGGCGGAAACGGCGTTCGTAGAAATCGCGCAGCGAAAACCGCCCGCGCGCGACGTCATCGAGGACAAGATTGCCGATCAGATAGCCCGAAATGACGAAGAACACATCGACGCCGACAAAGCCGCCATGGATCGGCCCGATCGACAGGTGATACAGCACAACCGACAGCACGGCGACGGCGCGCAGGCCATCGACGTCCGGTCGGTAGGATGCTGAACCCTGTGTCGCCACATCGTCCCCCAATCGCGCAGCCGGCTTGCCGGGCCTGCTGCAGACGAGGGAAATCTAATGGAAATGAACGGGTTCTGTGTGGGCGCAAACGGACTACCACCTAGGGGGTGGGCGGGCGACAGCATGAACGAGATTGAGAACTTTTGGCTGCGCCGCGAGTTCAGTATCGTCGGTCGGCACCGGCTTCGGTGTTCGCTTTACAGATCTAGGTGTTTCCCAAAACGGCGAGCGACATCGTCCAGCTAGGTGGGGTTTCCATATGGCACGCCTCCGTACAGGCGTTACGCAGTGAACGTCTCAAGGTTGCTCTAAGCAAGCGCTTTACGCAGACTCGTCATCATCTGGGATAACCTCGTGAATATGCACCACTCTATAAAACCTAGGGGCATGGTTTCGGTCAGTTTCGACATTAACATCGACCCGAAACGCCGACTTGAAGGGGTTTTGATTGGGGTCGGTTTTCATGTCGTTTACCCGTGCTTGATCTAGCTGAGAGGCAAAGTGAACAGGTAAAGCCTTCGGCGAAATGGAGTTGATAATCGCCTTGTCATCTGTACGTCCGCCCGACTTTGGCAAATCTGTGCTTGTCCGTTGGAAATACAGCAAGACGTTTGGATGATCTGCATCGCCGCGATAATCGAGTAGTTTCTGTGCGATAAGTGCACCGCGCTGTGCTTCAGCAGCTTCTTCACTTGTGATGGTTACCTGAATAGCAATTTCTGATCCATCTGCATCTTTTGCTGCGACCTTCGCGGATAGCTTGAAGTCTCCACCGGGATTGTTTGCGGCAACGGCCATGATATCGCCCATTGCCTGTGCCGCGGATTTGGTCGCACGGATTTCCTCTGCTTTGACGTTCGGGTTCCGTGACAGCCCCCTAAAATACTCGACCGTCTCGCCAAAAAACGTCACGTAGTTCGTAAACGCCCAGCTGACATCGATAAGTGGCAGAAACGCGCCCAAAACCTTCGCGGCGCTGGCGAGTTCGGCAATGACACTGCCCGACCTAACGGACGTGACGTAAAGCTGAATATCGTCGTCCGAAACCTTCGCGCCTTGAGCCTTGAATGCGTCGTTTGTGTAGCGGCGGTAGTCGCGCGCAATACCCTGGAGCGCCAGAGTTAGCTGAACAAGCTCAATGGGCTGCTTAACCCCAAACTCGACTTCTAACCGGGCATCTCCAAAACCGTCCACGATGCGCGCTCCCCAAAAGCTCTACTGAGCAGACGCGTAGCACATTTTTTCAATCTGCCCGCTCTTGTCGCTTCCGCTCTCAGGCCTCAGCGCCATTGGCGCCCTGTCCTACACACTCACAACGCTGCTATGCTCACCGGGTGTTTCGCTCTTTGACATGGCCGGCAGGATTTCGGGCTTCGCGGGGGCGGGGAAGCCGACTGCACAAAAACTGCCGAAACAGTCAACTTAGTAAACTTCCAGATTTGGTCGCGACGGGTCGAACTGCCCGATCGTATCGTAGAAACAACCGGATAGGCTCAATTCCGCGCCCGCAGCGCCGCCAGCGCGGCGGGTGTGTCGATGTCGTCCAGAACTGCGTCGCTGGGCGCCGGGACGTGTGTGATGGACACGGCGTCGGCGAGCACCGCCTTGCCGCCGACATCGCCTTCGAGTGTCATCAGCCGCGCAAAATGCTGCCGGCCCCAGCGGACCGGGT
>JBBQKM010000167.1:0-6608 GCA_038326915.1 Sphingomonadales bacterium | reverse complement strand
CTCGACTGGCTGAAGCTGCTGATGCACGAGGATTTGCCGATCGAGGTGCTGCGCAATCGCGACACCAAGACGCTGATTCCGCCGCTGCACGGTGCATTGCTCAAGAACGAAGCCGATGTGATGCTGTTCGAACGACTGGCGTTCATGAGCCGGCGGCAAGGCGGCTAGGAACGATTTTATAACGGTCGAACCAGTGCGACCGGGGCGCGCAGCCCCGGCCGCCGGGCTTTATCGCAGCATCAGGCCGCCATCGATGGCGAGGCTTTGCCCGGTGATGTAGCTGGCGGCCGGCGACGCCAGGAAAACGATTGCCTCGGCTATCTCTTCCGGTTGGCCCCAGCGCCGCATCGGCACCGCCTTCAGCAGGCGCTTTTCATAATCCTTGTCGACGCGCATCCGTTCGGTCATCCGCGTCGCGATGAATCCCGGCGCCACGAGATTCACGCGCACGCCCTCGGTTGCCCATTTGTCGCCGAGCGCGCGGGTCAGCCCGAGCAGCCCGGCCTTTGATGCGGTGTAGGCCGGGGTTTCCTTCAGCGCGAGGAACGACGCCAGCGAGCCGACATTGACGATGCTGCCGCCGCCGGCCTTCAGCGCCGGAAACAGCCGCACCGACATGTCCATGACGGCGTTGAGGTTGAGATCGATCACTGCCTCGAACTGGTCCTGGTCATATTCATTGGCGCTGCCGCCGCCGGCGTTGTTGACGAGGATATCGAGCGCCGGGAACTGCGCGGCCAGCGCGGCGCGTGCCGCCGGCGTGGCGAGATCGGCCTGAATATAGGCGACCCCATCCAGCGGCGTGTCATAGTCGGCAAAGCTGGCGCGGGTGCCGGTGACCGTCACCACGGCCCCCAATGCCTGCAGCGCCGCCGCCGTCGCATGGCCGATGCCCTGGCTGCCGCCGGTTACCAATGCTTTCTTGCCCGTTGCCCAGCTCATGCGCTCAATCCTCCATCGATGGTCAATGACGTGCCGGTGACATAGGCGGCGAGTGGCGACGCCAGGAACAGGATCGGCCCGGCGATATCGTCGGGCTCGCCGATGCGGCCGAGCGGCACTTGCGCGGCGGTGGCGGCGAGCCGGTCGGGGTTTTCCCAGGTGACCGCCGTCATCTTGCTGCGCACCAGCCCCGGCGCGACAAGGTTCACCCGGATGCCCTCGCGCGCCAGCGCCTGCGCCAGCGTTTTGGTCAGGGTCAGCAGCCCGCCCTTCGACGCCGAATAGGCTGGCTGGCCAATGGTGCCGCGAAAGCTCGCCACCGATCCGATGAAGATGATGCTGCCGCGCGCCGCCGCCAATGCACCGCGGAACTTCATCGCCAACTGCATCGGCCCGGTCAGATTGGTTGCCAGCACATCGGCGAAGGTATCGATTTCGAATTCCTGCCGCCGGTACGCCACCTTGGCACCGGCGATGACCAGCGCATCGAGGCTGGCGATGCCGGGGTCGAACGCCGCCACCGCATCGCGATCGCCCTGGTCGAGCCGGTGATACTCCAGCCCCGACAGATCGCCGTCGCTGCCGGCATAATCGGCGGCCGATGGGCGCGTGCCGGTAACGATCACCCGCGCCCCGGCGGCGAGGAAGCCGCGCGCCGCAGCGTTGCCGATGCCGGTGCTGCCGCCTGTCACAACCACGGTCTTGCCGGCAAAATCGAACGCGCCCAAGGCTGTTGCTCCTTTATTGCAGGGACTGTTGGCGATGGGCATGCTCGAAGGCAAGGTGGCGGTAGTGACAGGCGGCGGCCGCGGGTTGGGGCGCTGCCACGCGCTGGCGCTGGCGGCAGCGGGCGCCCGCGTCGTCGTCAACGATCTCGGTGGTAGCGTGCTCGGCGATGGCAGCGGCGATGCCGCGGCAGATGTCGTCGCCGAAATTCAGGATGCCGGCGGCCAGGCCGTCACCAACCTTGCCAGCGTCGCCGATTGGGCCGGTGCGGAAACGATCATCGCCCAGGCCGTGGCGACCTTTGGCGGGCTCGATATCGTCGTCAATAACGCCGGCATCAACCGCCCGGCCTCGGTGATTGCGATGACGGAGGCGGATTTCGACCTCGAAATCGCTGTCCATCTGAAGGGTACGGCTGCGGTCAGCCATCATGCCGCGCGCTTCTGGGCCGAACGCGGCCGCGACGAACCTCGCGCCATCGTCAACACCACCTCGCCTGTTGGCGTGCATCCGATGCCCGATGGCGGCGCCTATGGCGCGGCCAAGGCCGGCATTGCGGCGCTGACGCAGGTCCATGCCCAGGAACTCGCCAGCCTGGGCGTGCGCGTCAATGCCATCGCGCCGTGCGCGCGCACCCGCATGGTCATGGCGTCGCCGTCGGTCGACGTGCTGATGCCGCGCGGCGCCGGCTTCGATCGCCATGCCCCGGAACATGTGTCGCCGCTGGTCGTCTATCTCGCCTCGCCGGCCTGCGTGTTCACCGGACGCATATTCGGCGTCGAAGGCCCCGATGTCGCGCTCTACCAGCCGTGGAGCGCCGATGCCCTGTTCACCAGCGCATCGGGCTGGACGCCCGAGGGGCTGGCGGCGACCTTTGCGCAGACCGCGCCGCAAACCGCGATCCGCGCTTTTTATCCTGGTGGCCGCATCGACACGATGTCGCCACCGAACCGCACGTTGAAGGCCCTCGTCGGGAGATGAAGCGGATGTAATTGGTCGCTGCCAGCACCGCACGCCGCGATGGCCGCTGCGTCGAAATGAAACGGGGGCGAGGCCATGGCCCCACCCCCGCCATCACAGTGCCCACTGTTATGAGGTTCAGGCCGAAACCTGCGTCAGCGAACGGCGCCGCGTGGTCATCCCGACGAGGCCGAAGCCGATGACCAGCATCGCCCAGCTCGCCGGTTCCGGCACCGCCGTGACGCGGACGATGAAATCGTCGTGGTTGTCATCGGCGTTGTTGAGCTGATCGTCGAAGCCCAGATACAGCACGTTCGAAACATAGCTGCGAACGTTGCCGGGGATGAAGATCGCGAAAGGCGCTGTGCCAGGTGTTCCCACCTGACCGGGGCCATTGCTGGTGAAGACGAAATCGGAAATCACCCCGCCGGCATAGTTCGCATAGCCGATCAGGACCGGTCCCCAGGACTTGTTGTATTCGTTGAACGGTCCGACCGTCCCGCCGGCAGCCGTGAACGTGTCAGTGAAGCCGCTTTCGCTGCCCATATACTCGAACTTCAGCCGCGTGGCGTTGCTCAGCGTGATCGAAGCACCGGCGGCGGTATAGTCGGTTAACCCCACCGCGTTGAGATCGTTTTTGAAATCGTTGTTAAGGGGAATCGCGGTCAGGGGCGAGCCCAACCCCACTGTGAATGTCGTCGCCGCGACCGCCGGAACTGCCGCTGCCAATGCGGCGCCCATCAATGCGCCTCCGATAATCTTTCGCATCTGATTGCCTCCTGCCCTCGACGGAATCGGTTGATCCGCTGGCAACAAGATGCTGTCTTTGTTAACTTTTACACAATCATGCAGAAGGGTTAACGGCTACTCCGAAAGGGGTGTAATCGCGCCGCGCATCAGGGTTACAGCCTTTCGGCAGTCACGCCGTGCCCCGCCCGCCCCCTCTAATCTGGGCACTGGCGGTCATCGCGACGCTCGGCTAGCCTGCCGACATGTTCCTCAATTTCCTCGACGAGCTTCGCGCTGCCAAGATACCGGCCTCGCTGAAGGAGCATTTGTTGCTCCTCGAAGCGTTGCAGGCCGATGTCATCGATTGGTCGATCACCGATTTCTACTATCTGGCGCGCGCAACCTATGTGAAGGATGAAGGCCTGCTCGATCGCTTCGACATGGTTTTCGCCAAGGTGTTCAAGGGGCTGGAGCCGTCCATCGAGACCGGCACCGCCGAAATTCCGGAGGATTGGCTGCGCGCCGTTGCCGAGCTCAATCTGTCCGCCGAGGAAATGGCCGAGCTCGAAAAGCTGGGCTGGGACAAGCTGATGGAGACGCTCAAGGAGCGGCTCGAGGAACAGAAGAAGCGCCACGAGGGCGGCAACAAATGGATCGGCACGGCGGGCAAATCGCCGTTCGGCGCGCAGGGGTCACACCCCGAAGGCGTGCGCATCGGCCAGGACAAGGGTCGCAATCAGAAAGCGGTCAAGGTCTGGGACAAGCGCGAGTTCAAGAACCTCGACAACTCGGTCGAACTGGGCACCCGCAACATCAAGGTGGCGTTGCGCCGCCTGCGCCGCTTTGCCCGTGACGGCGCCGCCGATGAACTCGATCTCGCCGAAACCATCTCGGGCACCGCCAAAAAGGCCTATCTCGACATCGTCATGCGGCCGGAGCGGCACAATGCGGTGAAGCTGCTGCTGATGCTCGACGTCGGCGGGTCGATGGACCCGCACGTCAAGGTCTGCGAGGAGCTGTTTTCGGCCGCCCGGTCGGAATTCAAGCATCTCGAATTCTTCTATTTTCACAATTGCCCCTATGAGGCGCTGTGGAAGGACAACAAGCGGCGCTGGTCGGAACGCACGCCGGTCATGGAGCTGCTCCATAAATTCCCGCACGATTACAAGCTGGTTTTCGTCGGTGACGCGTCGATGTCACCCTATGAGATCAACTATCCCGGCGGCTCCGTCGAACATTGGAACGATGAAGCCGGCGATGTCTGGATGCAGCGGATGCTCGATGTCTATCATTCGGCGGCGTGGCTGAACCCGATTCCGGAAAAAAGCTGGGGCCACAGCCAGTCGATCCAGATGATCAAGACGATCATGGAAAACCGCATGTATCCGCTGTCGCTGGAGGGCCTCGACCGCGCGATGCGCGCGCTGACCCGCTCTCACTGATAGCCGAACGCCGCCACCCACGGCTGCAGCAGCGGTAGCACCGGCGCCATCTCGGCTTCGAATCGCCGCCATTGGCCCCCGCCGTCGTACAGCCCGCGCCGCACCTGGCCGACGCTCGCCGTGCTGACATCGCGGCGACGAGCCGTGTCCGCGAAATCGCGCAAGCCTGCTGACCAGGGCAGGCCCAGAAACCCGCAGAGCCGCTGCGTCACCCCATCGAAATCGGCGACCAGTTCCTCATAGCGTAAATCGAACACCGGGTTGGGCAGCCGCGCCAGGCATTCGCGCTGCAACTGCATCATCGTGTCGTAAAAGGCTGCGGCCCGGCCCAGCGTCGTGAATTCCAGCGCCATCGGACTGGCGGCGAAATTCTGCCGGAAACAGCTCAGAACAACATCGCGCGGGTCGCGGCGCATGACGATGATCGACGCCGCACCGAACAGCCGGCCGATCAGCGGCAGGTGCAGGGTCTTCATCGGGTCCATGTCGACGAACAGCCGCGGCGCTGGGCCGACACCGAAATCCGCAACGCGTTGCCAATAGGCGGCGCGCATATCGGCCAGGGTTTCGGGATCGGCCAAGGCCAGCGTCGCCAGCCCGTTCGGCGGCCGCAGATAGGCGGACTCGGCTGCGGCCAGCGTGGGCATTTCCTCCAGGGCTTCGACACCCGGAATGCTGGCCAGGATGGTTTCGATCAGCGTCGTGCCGGACCGCGGGAAGCCGAGCAGAAACGCGTGGCCCCGCCTCTCCGCCTGCGCCACCGCCGGCCATGGCCCTGCCCCGGCCTGCAACTGCTCCGCCAGCCGCTGGGCAATTCGATATGGGCGTTCCGCCGTGGCGAGATGCGGGAAGCGCAGCAGCAGGTCGGCCTTGGCCGCCAAATAAGCGTCCTGTGCCGCCGCCGGCTTGCCAAGCCTTGCCAGCGCATCACCGAGCAGCGACGCGGCGGCGCTGCGATTTTCAGGCGTCAGCGCCGGTGCGGCGAGCAGTTGCTGCAGCCGCGCAGCAGCAGCTTCGGCGTCCCCCGCCGCGATATCGCAGCGCGCGATGGCGCAATGTGCCACGGCATTGCCGGCATCGATCGCCAGCGCCCGCGCGGCAAAGTCCCGCGCGACGGCGGCTTCGCCTTGCGCGGCGGCGATGGCTGCCACACCGGCAAACGCCGGCGCCTGCTGCGGATCGAGCGCTGCCGCCTGCCGATAGCTCGCCTCCGCCAGCCGCAGCGAATTGCCCTGATGGAGGGTGAAGCCGCGTTCAAGCCAGGCGGTCGCATAGGCCGGAGCCACCGCGATCGCCGCATCAAAGGCCTGCAACGCCTCGCTGAAGCGCAACTGGCGGCGCAGCGCGAGACCGAGCGTCGACAACAGCCCGGGGTCGTGCGGCGGCGGCCCCAGCCCCGCGCGCACCAGGGCTTCCGCCGCTGCGGGATCGCCATCGTTGGCCAATTGCCACGCCACAAGATTGCGCACGAACGGATCGCTGTCACCGCCCGCGAGCGCGGCGCGCGCCAGCGCTACGGCGGCCGCGACATCGCCGCGGGCGAGTGCGGCATCGATAGGATCGGCATCGGACATGGCGATGGTAATAGCCGAGCGACGCCGCCGTTGCGAGCGGTGCGCCGTCAACACTACGCGCTCACCGCCGCTGTTACGGCTTGCCGTCCGATCCCTTTGCCGCCAGCTGGGCGCCTTCGTCGCTGGCGAGGAACTTTGCCTGTTCGCCGACATAGGCGCGCACCGCCTCGATCTCGGACGGCGAGAACCATTTGGCAAAGCTGACCATGCCGCGATCCTTGAGGATGCCGCCATG
>JBBQKM010000166.1:0-6647 GCA_038326915.1 Sphingomonadales bacterium | reverse complement strand
CCGGCGGACGCCGAACCAGTTGCGGCGCCGGCCATAGAGCGTCATCGCCACCGGATAGTGACCGGGCGCGGCGCCTGCCGCCGGGTCGGGCAGCGCCACTGTCAGGCTGGCATTCGACGCCAGCCCGATGCCGACCGACGCATCGGCGAGCTGGAGCAGTTGCAGCGGCCCGGCCTTGCCGGTCAGCTTGATCTCGGCGCCACTGGCTTCGGTCAGCACCAGCGCCAGGTTGCTCGCGGCAGTGACTTCGGCGACGAACACCATGGTGTCGGCCCAACCGGTCGAATCCCACGGCACCGCGTCGAGCACCTGGCGCAGATTGTCGATCGTCCGCTTGACGAGGCCATGGGCGTGATAGGCCATGCCACCCTTGCCATCGATCTTCAGTGTCGCGCCGACGACCACCGACGGGTCGACCGTCGCATTGGCGGCACCATCGATCGACAGGGTAACGCCGACTGCGAATTTGTCGTCGCGCGGGATGACGGTTTCGACGAGCGTCAGCGGCACGCTGGAATATTGCGAGACATGGCCCTGGCGGACGAACACGCCATCGGCCATCACGCCGATCGCGCCGGGCTCGATCGCCGACCCCGGCTGCCAGACCGGCTGCAGATTCAAATGGTTGCGAAACTGCGTGGCATAGATCTGCGCCAATGACATGGATCACCCCGACCGCGATTGCCCGCCAACGGTAACAGAGCCGCCGGGGCCGAACCAGCGCGCCCGATCAGTCCGGCGACGGCTCTTCGGGGGTATCGCCGGCAGCATCGCGCGGCGCGGCGTCGGGCTTTGTCTCCGGTTTGTCGCCGGGCTTGTCACGCAGCGACCACAGCTGCTGCACGGTGAAGATGCCGACGACGCCGAAGGTCATGCCCATCTCGATGAGCCCGTAATATTTGGGGTCGATGCTCATGCCGGCGGCAGGATGCCGGTTTGCCGCGCAAAGTCCAGCACCAGCGCGGCATGGCCTGGGGCATCCTCTTCATGCGCAAGATGGCCGAGCCCGGGCAGGACAAGCGCCCGGCCCTGCGGCAGCCGCGCTGCGACCTTGTGCGCGGTTTTCACCGGGATCGTCTTGTCGCCATCGCCGTGCGCCAGCAGGATCGGCAGGTCGAGCCCCGGCAGCGCGCGTTCGAGCGCTTCGAGATCCCAATTGGCCATCAGCGCCAGCGCCCCGGCGATGTGGCCCGAGGTCCTGAGCAGCCGTTCGTAAAGCCCGAGGCCGCGCTGGTCGATCCGCGACCCCGTCGACCGGTGCAGGAAGGACGACACCTCACCCGGTACCCGCGCCCGCATCGCGAACAGTTCGGGTATCAGCGGGTTGACGAAAATCATCCGCGCCATCGCCGGGAACAGCTTGCCCGCCATCCCCGGAAACGGCAGCAGCGCGCCGCCCAAGCTGATGATCGCCTGCGGCCGGGCGAGGCCTTTGTCGGCCATCGTCAGCGCGATGGCGGCACCGGCGCTGTGGCCGATGGTGAGCGCCGGCGACAGTTCGAGCGTCGCCAGCAGCGCCGCAACGGCGGTCGCCACGCTGACCGGCGACGGGCGGCCGATCGCGCTGGTAAAGCCGTGGCCGGGCAGATCGGGTGCGACGACGGTGAAGTACGGCGCCAGCAAGGGGGCAAGGTCGCGCCAGCTATGCGTCGCAGCGGCGGTGCCGTGGAGGAGCAGCAGCACCGGCCCCGTCCCCATGACCTGGACATGCCATTTCAGGCCGCCGGCGGTAACGAAGCGGCTCGCCTCGGCATTGGGCCAGCCCTTGCCCTCGATCTGCCAGTCGGGCGCACTCATGCCGCCACCGCATTGACAGCAGCGACGACAGCACGGGCATCCATCCGCGGCAGCGCGATGAAACGCGACCCCATCGCCGCGGCCAGCGCTGCGCCTTCGGGCCGCGGCCGAGCGCTGCAATCGATGAAGACACTGGCGATGCCGGTGGCGCCGAGCGCGCGGGCACTGGCCAGCGCCGCGTCCTGCGGCACCGTTCCGGATGCACTGACATTTGCGCGACCATCTGTCAGAATGACAATCAACGGTGTGCGGCCGCGATGGCGTTCGGCTTCCGCCACCCGCCGCGCAAGATCAAGGCCCGCGGCGAGCGGCGTGCCGCCACCACCGGCAAGCGCCGCCAGTTCGCGCTTTGCCCGCGCCAGCGACCGCGTCGGCGGCAGGCAAAGCTCAGCACCATCACCGCGAAACGCCACCAGCGCGACTTCGGCGCGCTTCACATAGGCCTGGGCGAGCAGCAGTTCGACCGCGCCCTTGGCCTCGGCCATCCGCGCGAACGCCGCCGATCCCGACGCGTCGACGGCGAACACCGTCGTCGATTCGGCGCGCGCGACGAAACGCCGGATGCGCAGGTCGTCGTGGCGGATCGACAGCCGACCATCGTCGCGCTGCGGGCGAAGCTTTTGCCACGGCGCCGCGGTCTTGATCGTTTCAATCAGCGCCAGCCGCGCGCCGCGGCCTGGCGCCCCGGCGCGCACCCCGGCGGGCCGCCCGCTGGTCAGCGATCGCAGCTTGGCACCGCTGCTGCCGCCGCCGGGCGATTTCATCTGGATGCCGTTGGCCAGCGCATCGAGCAGGCCCGGTGGCAACGCCGTCCGGGCAGCATCGAGGACGATGTCGGTGGCATCGGCCAAAGACTCTGGTGGCATCTGGTCGGGGCTGTCGTTGTTGTCGTCCGACGAATCGTCACTGGGTGGCGGCGGTTCCGGCGGGGCCTCGGGTTGCTCTTCGGGCGGCGGCGGACTTTCGCCGGGCGGCAACCGCGTGGCGCGCGGGCCGAGCACCAGCGCCGCGGCAATCTCGATATCGCCGGCGGCAATGGCGCGGCGGCCGTCGAGGCGCGCATGGGCATGGGCGAGGCGCTGCGCCTGGATAGGCGCGCGGATCGAATCGATGCCGAGCATGACGCCGGCCGACGCGAGCGCCGTGCCCGGATCGGCGACAGGCTCGCCCGGCTCGATATCGTCGACCTGCGGCGGAAAGCCGGTTTCGCCGGCGAGCAGCGCCCCCATCGACAGGCGCACGTCGCTTAGATCGAGATGGATCGCCAGCCGGTCGGCGAGCGCCGGCGCCACATGATCGTCGCTGTCGGCCTCGCTTTCGTCGAACAGCACCAGCAGCGGGCCATTGTCATCGAGCGCGCTGGCGAGCCGCGCCGCCAGTGCCGGCGACAGCCGCTCGGCCATCGGCACCAGCAGCACGCCATCACCGATCTCCGCCAGCACGCCCGGCCTGTGCACCGGGCGCCCCGCCGCGAGCGTTGCGGTGAGATCAAGCCCGCCATCAAGCGCCTCGGCATCGGCGCTGGCCGGCAGGCGGCGGATGCGGGTGACGCTGCCCAGCGCCGCCGCCCAAGCGTCGCGCACCGGGCCGGGGCGGGCGCGCAGCAGGATGCCGCCGAGCCCGGCCGGCGCCGCGGCGATGATTTCGATCGCGGTCAGCGCCAGCGCCCAGCGGGTGGCGCTGGCGGCAGTGTTCGCGACGCCAGCCTCTCCCGCGGGCGCCAGGGCGTCGATCACGCCGGGATCAGCTCGGCGACCGCACGCGCGATGCGGGTGGTCGAGCCGGTGTCGTCGAGGACATTGCGGCGCAGGCGATGGCGCAGCGCCAGCGCCGCGACCGCACCGACATGGGCAGGGGCGACAGTTTTTTTGCCGGCCAGCGCCGCCGTGGCGCGGGCAGCGCGCAGCAGCGTCAGTTCGCCGCGCAGGCCATCGGCGCCAACGGCCTGGCACAGCCGGCTGCCCAGTTCGAGCATCGCGTCGCTGACCTGGACGTCGGGGAGGCGTTTGCGCGCCCTGGCGATGCCGGCCAGCGTTGCGGCTTCCTCGGCGGCATAGGTTTCGGCAAAACCGGCGGGATCACGGTCGAAACGGTCGCAACGTTTGACGATCTCGATCCGGTCGGCAAGGTCGGTCGGGGTGCGGACATCGACCGACAGGCCGAAGCGATCGAGCAATTGCGGCCGCAGCTCGCCCTCCTCCGGGTTGCCCGAGCCGACGAGAATGAAGCGTGCGGCGTGGCGGATGCTGAGCCCTTCGCGCTCGACAAGATTCTGGCCCGACACGGCAACATCGAGCAACAGGTCGACCAGATGGTCCTCGAGCAGGTTGATCTCGTCGATATAGAGAAAGCCGCGATTGGCCTTGGCGAGCAGCCCGGGTTCGAAGCGTTTTTCGCCCGTCGCCAGCGCGCGTTCGAGATCGAGGCTGCCGACGACGCGATCCTCGGTGGCGCCGAGCGGCAGGTCGACGAAGGGCACCGGCACATGCGCCGTCTTCTTGCCTGCCGTCTTGCGGCAATCATCGGGGCACGGTGTCGTATCGGCCGGCGCACAGCCATAGCGGCAGCCGGCAACGATCGTCATCGGCGGCAACAGCGCCGCCAGCGCGCGCACCGCGGTCGATTTGCCGGTGCCGCGATCACCGAACACCATCACGCCGCCCAGCCGCGGCTCCACCGCGGCCATCAGCAGCGCCAGCTTCATTTCGGATTGGCCGACGATGGCGGAAAACGGGAACGGGGCTTTCATGACTGTCCACTTAGCATGACAGTCCTGCCCCGCAAGCCGCGGTCTAGTCGACCCAGAGGTCTTCCTTCTCGGCGGCCCGGCGATCGAGTTCGGCGCGGGTGATTTTCTCGCTCGAGGATTTGAGTTGGCCGCACGCCGCCATGATGTCGCGGCCCCGCGGCCGCCGGATCGGCGCCGAAATGCCGGCGTGGAAGATGATGTCGCTGAACCGCGCCACGCGCTCCGGCGTCGAGGTTTCGTAGATGCTGCCCGGCCACGGATTGAACGGGATCAGGTTGACCTTGGCCGGCAGGCGATATTTGCGGATCAGCCGGACGAGTTCGTGCGCATCCTCGTCGCGGTCGTTCTTGTCCTTGAGCATGACATATTCAAAGGTGATGCGCCGGGCGTTATTGGCGCCCGGATAGGCAGCGCACGCCGACAGCAGCTCCTCGATGCCGTATTTCTTGTTGATCGGCACGATCTCGTCGCGAATTTCCTTGGTCACGGCGTGGAGCGACACGGCCAGATTGACCCCGATTTCGGTGCCGGCGCGCGCCATCATCGGCACGACGCCCGAGGTGCTGAGCGTGATGCGGCGTTTCGACAGGCCAAGGCCGTCACCATCCATGACGATCGCCAGCGCATCGCGGACATTGTCGAAATTGTACAGCGGCTCGCCCATGCCCATCATCACGATGTTGGTCAGCATCCGCCCGTCGGATGTATAGTTGCTGCCGGTCTGGTTCTGGCCCGGAATCCACGGAATGTCGTCGTCATCGTCGAAGTCGTCATCATCAGCGACGGTCGGACGCGGCGCGACCGGCGCCGAGGCATTGGGCCATTCACCGAGCGCATCGCGCGCCAGCATGACCTGGCCGACGATTTCCGCCGGGGTCAGGTTGCGCACCAGCTTCATCGTGCCGGTGAAGCAGAACCGGCAGTTGAGCGTGCAGCCGACCTGCGACGAGACACACAGCGTGCCGCGATAGGCGTCGGGAATGAACACGCATTCCGCCTCCTCGCCATCATCGAAGCGCAGCAGCCATTTGCGCGTGCCGTCGGTCGACACCTGCGCGGTGACGATTTCGGGCCGGCCGACGACGAAATGCTGCGCGAGGTGCGCGCGCGTATCCTTGGAGATATTGGCAAAGGCATCGATCTCGGTCGCGCCGCGATGATAAATCCAGTGCCAGACCTGTTGGCCGCGCATCCTTGCCTGTTTTTCGGGGATGCCGGCTTCGATCAACGCCTCGCGCAGCTGCGCCTTCGACAGGCCGAGCAGCGCGCGCTTGCCATCGGCGCGCGGCGGCGCGGCGCGGCGCGGCACGGGTTTCGGATCGACAAGGCCGGGAATCTGCATCGGCGGCATATAGGCGCTGTGTAGGGCGGAAGAAAGGCGGCGGCCGTCAGCGTGGTTGCGCTCGCTGTTTCATACCCCCACTATCAGTTCATGTTGCGTCAGTATGAACTCGTCGAGCGCGTCAAGGCCTATGATCCGGATGCGGACGAGGACTTGCTGAACCGCGCCTATGTGTTCTCGATGAAGGCGCACGGGTCACAGCTGCGCGCGTCGGGTGACCCCTATTTCAGCCATCCGATCGAAGTCGCCGGCATCCTGACCGACTTGAAGCTCGACGACGAGACGATCGCCACCGGCATCCTGCACGACACCATCGAGGACACTGTCGCCACCCAGGAACAGATCGACCGCCTGTTCGGCAAATCGGTCGGGCGGCTGGTCGATGGCGTCACCAAATTGTCGAAGATCGAGGCGCAGACCGACAGCGAGCGCCAGGCCGAAAACCTGCGCAAGTTCCTGCTCGCCATGTCGAACGACATCCGCGTGCTGCTGGTCAAGCTCGCCGACCGGTTGCACAACATGCGGACGCTTCACCACATCAAGTCGGAGGACAAGCGCCGCCGCATCGCCCGTGAGACGATGGACATTTATGCCCCGCTTGCCGAACGCATCGGCATGTACGGCTTCATGGACGAACTGCAGGAGCTGGCGTTCCGCGAGCTCGAGCCCGATGGCCATGCGACGATCACCGCCCGGCTGGCCAAGCTGCGCGAAGGCGGCGGCGATACCGTTGCGCGCATCGCATCGGGCATCAAGCTG
>JBBQKM010000165.1:0-6650 GCA_038326915.1 Sphingomonadales bacterium | reverse complement strand
TGAGTTCGCGCAAGCCTGCGGCAGTGCCGGCCTTGCTGGCGGCAGCGCGGGCAAAGCGCCTGACCGGCCAATCGGGATTGGGGCGTTCGACGATGTCGTGGCGGTCGCCCGCGCCCACATTGCCCGGTTCGAGCACCCGATAATACCAGCCGCAGCGGCCGGATTTCGTCATCGCGCGCACCACCCGCGGCGTACCGTACACGGCGGCAAAGGTCGCGCAGGGTTCGCGGATCTGGGCGACCTGGAGCAGGGCGGTGCCGGCGCGGATGATATCGCCGATGTGGACGCTGTCTTCATCTTGTCCGGTGACAGCGAGATTCTCGCCCATTGCGCCGGGGCCGAAGCGCGCCGCGAGGTCCGGAAATTCGGCGCGCCAGCCGGCATAGCCGCTGACCGGATAGCCATAGACGGCTTTTTCCGGCCCCCCATGGACGCGCAGGTTGCCGATCTCGTCGCCGCCGACGCCCAGCTGGTGAATGGCGACCGGGCCCGAAACCGGCTGTTTCAAAAAGCCCGTGCGGCGGCCGTCGCCGGGCAGGGGCGCGATGGTTCCAACCAGAATGGCGGCGATGCTGCCGGGTGCGATCATCTTGCCTCTTGCATTCGTGATGATTGTTTCTGACATTGGCGTCGGTGTTCAACAACACGAAAGGAGGTGGTCGGATGTCTCATTGTCTCACGTTACGGTCCGGTGCGTTGGTGGTTGCGGTGGGAATCGCAACACTCTGAGCGATCAGCGCCATCTCCGGTTTTCGTAACCGGCAATGTTGGAAGGCCGCCGGGGCAACCCGGCGGCCTTTTTTCAAAAAATGCCTCTCACGCGGGGGCGATCGATCGGGCTAGCGCCCCTTCCACTCCGGCTTGCGCTTCTGCGCAAATGCCATAGGTCCCTCGCGCACATCCTCGCTTTTCCACAGCGCCGCCACTGCCGGATGCGCCATCTGCCCCTCATAGGCCTCGCGCAGCGACGCAGTGTCGAGGCTGCGGCTGACTACCTGTTTCGAAGCGCGAATCGACATCGGCGACAGTTCGCAGATCTGCGCCGCCAGCGCCCGGGCGGCATCCAGAAGCGCCGCCTGTGGTACGACATCATGGACAAAGCCCAGTGCCTTGCCCTCTGCCGCCGGTACGGCGCGGCCGGTCAGGATCATGGCCATGGCGCGCTTGACGCCGATGGTGCGCGGCAGCCGGTGCAGGCCGCCGGCCAGCGCCGCCAGACCGACCTTGGGCTCGGGCAGTGCAAAGGTCGCATTGTCCGACGCCAGGATGATGTCGCAAGCGAGCGCGATTTCAAAGCCGCCGCCCATGGCCACGCCATTGACCGCGGCGATCACCGGCTTGTCGAGATCCCAGCGCGACGTCAGCCCGGCAAAGCCCGATGGCGGCACGGTGACGGCATTGCCCTCGGCCTGCCAGCGCAGGTCGTTGCCGGCGCTGAACGCCCGGTCGCCGGCGCCGGTGAGAATCGCCACCCAAAGCTCCGGGTCGGCCGCGAAATCATCGAAGATTTGCGCCAGCTCGGCATTGGCCGGCGGGTGCAGCGCATTCATGCGCTCCGGGCGGTTGATGGTGACGATCAGGATGCGACCGTCGCGTGTGGCTGTGGCGTGTTCCATGGCAGTTCCCCTATGGCCGACGCGATCCTTTGGCAGGGGGATGCACCTGGCGCCATGCACGAAAAGGCGAGGGCGAAAAGGCGAAGGGGGAGGCAGGCGCTGGGGCCAAAACGGAAAATGCCCGGGCGCGGCAGCGCACCCGGGCATTCCCGTGACGAGACCTCGAATCCGGGAAACCAATTCCACCGGGAAGAGCAATGCCCCCAATCCCCTTCCGGTGGGCGCTAACCCTTGCGGGCTGCGGCCTGGTTTCCGGCCGTAAGGCCGTTCTCCGTGAGTTAACGGCCGGTGGCCGCGCTCATGCAGTCTGATAAGCCGTTCAGGCCGCCAAGTCACCGGATTACGGCAGTAATCATGCCGACTCATTGCAGTTGGTGGCTGACTGTGGCGGCGTTGCAACAGCCGCGACCACCGCCCACATGATTGCACGGCGCGGTGGCCGTGCTACACGCGCCCGGCACCCTGCTGCACTGCCATCGGAAAGACCCAGAACTTGCGCCTGTCCCGTTATTTCCTGCCCGTCCTCAAGGAAACCCCCGGCGATGCCCAGGTGGTATCGCACCAGTTGATGCTGCGCGCCGGGATGATCCGGCAAACCGCCGCCGGCATCTATGCCTGGCTGCCGCTCGGCCTGCGGGTTTTGCAAAAGATCGAGCAGATCGTCCGCGAGGAGCAGGATCGCGCCGGCGCCATCGAAGTGCTGATGCCGACGATCCAGTCGGCCGAACTATGGAAACAGTCGGGCCGCTATGAAGCCTATGGCCCGGAAATGCTGCGGATCATCGATCGCCACGACCGCGAGATGCTGTTCAGCCCGACCGCCGAGGAACTGTTCACCACGATTTTCCAGAATGGCGCGCGCAGCTATCGCGATCTGCCGGTCAACCTCTACCAGATCCAGTGGAAATTCCGCGACGAGGTGCGTCCGCGCTTCGGCGTGTTGCGCGGCCGCGAATTCCTGATGAAGGACGCCTATAGTTTCGACCTGGATTTTGCCGGGGCGCGGCACAGCTATAATCGCATGTTCATCGCCTATATGCGCACTTTTGCCCGAATGGGCCTTCATGCCATCCCGATGCAGGCGGACACCGGCCCGATCGGTGGCGACCTGTCCCATGAATTCATCGTGCTGGCACCGACCGGCGAAAGCGATGTCTTTTATCACGAGAACTGGGAAAAAGGCCGCGATACCAGCCACATCGACGCCGACGATGCGACGGCACTCGAAGCGTATATCGATGGGCTCAACGCCGATTATGCCGCCACCGACGAAAAGCGTGATCTGCCCGCCGAGGCTGCGGCCGGCGCCGCGTTGAAGCAGTCGAAGGGTATCGAGGTCGGCCAGGTCTTCTACTTCGGGGACAAATATACCAAGGCGATGGGCGTCACGGTGCAGGGCCCCGATGGCCAGCCGGTGACACCGCTGATGGGCAGCTATGGCATCGGTGTGTCGCGGCTGGTGGGCGCCATCATCGAAGCCTGCCACGACAAGGACGGCATCATCTGGCCCGACGCCGTGGCGCCCTACATGGTCGCGCTGATCAACCTGCGCGCCGACGACACGGCGTGCGCGGCCGCCGCCGATGGCCTGTACGCCCGGCTGACCGCGGCAGGGGTCGAAGTGCTGTATGACGATCGCGACGAACGCGGCGGCGCCAAGTTCGCCACCGCCGATCTGATCGGCCTGCCCTGGCAGCTTGTCGTCGGCCCCAAGGGCATCGCCAATGGCGTCGTCGAATTGAAGCGCCGCGGCGGCGACAAGGTCGAAGTCAGCATCGACGCGGCGGTGGAGCGGCTGACGGCGTGATCACCCGCTATGAACGCATGATCGCCAGGCGGTACCTGCTGCCCGGGCGCGGGGAGGGCTTCATCTTCCTCGTCGCCTCGATCAGTCTGATCGCCGTGGCGCTTGGCGTTGCGGCGCTGATCGCGGTCATGTCGGTGATGAACGGCTTTCGCGCCGAACTGTTCGATCGCATCCTCGGGCTCAATGGCCATGCCGTCGTCCAGGGCTATGGCGGTCGCATCGAGGCGTGGCAGCCGCTGCAGGCGCGGTTGAAGGCGCTGCCCGGCGTGATTTCGGCAACACCGCTGATCGAACAGCCCCTGATGGGCAGCTTTGGCGGTCGCGTCGAAGGCGTCATCGTGCGCGGCATGACGCCGGCCGATATCAACGGCACCCCCGTTATCGCCAATAACGTCGTTGCCGGCAGCCTGAAGAACCTGCAGCCCGGCAGCAACACCGTCGCCATCGGCGCCCGGCTGTCGGAAGCGCTCGGCGCCCGCGTCGGGGATTCGATTTCGCTGATCAATCCGCAGGGGGAATCGACGCCGTTCGGCACCGTGCCGCGCATCGTCGCCTATCGCATCGTGGCGGTCTTCGAGGTCGGTATCTTCGACTATGACAAGGCCTTTGTCGTGATGCCGATGTCCGACGCGCAGATCCTGCTCAGGCTCGGCGACGCGGTCGGCATGGTCGAGGTGATGACCAATGACCCCGACAAGGTCGGGCAGATCCTTGCGCCGATCGCGCCGAGCATCGTTGGCCAGGCGATTATCAGCGACTGGAAATCGACCAATTCGGCGCTGTTTTCAGCGTTGGTCGTCGAACGCACGGTCATGTTCTGGGTGCTGTCGATCATCATCCTCGTTGCCGTTTTCAACATCCTGTCGTCGCTGATCATGCTGGTCCGCGCCAAGACCCGCGACATCGCGATCCTGCGTACCATGGGTGCCAGTCGGATCGCGCTGATGCGCGTGTTCATGACCGTCGGTACGCTGATCGGCGGGCTGGGCATTGCGCTCGGCTGTGTGCTGGGCTTTGCCCTGTTGGCGTTCCGCGGCCCGATCGTGTCGGGCGTGTCGGCGCTGACCGGCACCAATATCTGGGACCCATCGGTGCGGTATCTGACCGAGCTGCCGTCGAAGACCGATCCGCTGGAGGTCATCGGCATCATCCTGCTGGCGCTGCTGCTGTCGTTCCTCGCGACGCTCTATCCGGCGTGGAAGGCGGCGAGCACCGATCCCGTCCAGGTGCTGCGCTATGAATAGCCCGGTGCTTCAGGTTGAGGATCTGCGCCGCAGCTTCACGCAAGGGTCGACCACGATCGAGGTGCTGCGCGGCGTCGATCTGATCGTGAACCCCGGCGAGATCGTCGCGCTGCTCGGGCCGTCGGGCTCGGGCAAATCGACCATGCTGCAGGCGGTCGGGCTGCTCGAAGGCGGCTTCGAGGGGCGGATCAGCATCGCCGGGGAGCGGGTAGAGGCGCTCGACAATGCCGGGCGAACGAAGGTGCGCCGCGACCGGCTGGGCTTCGTCTACCAGTTCCACCATCTGCTGCCCGATTTCAGCGCGCGCGAGAATGTCATGCTGGCGGGGCTGGTCGCCGGCCATCCTGAAAAGGCGGCCACCGCGCGTGCCGACCAGCTGCTCACCGATCTCGGCCTAGGTGATCGCCTCAGCCACCGGCCATCGCAGCTTTCGGGCGGTGAACAACAGCGCGTCGCCGTTGCCCGAGCGCTGGCCAACCGCCCTGTGCTGGTGCTGGCGGATGAACCTACCGGCAATCTGGACGAAGCAACGGCGGCCAAGGTGCTGGCGGAGTTCCTGGGGCTGGTGCGCGGGCAGGGGTCGGCGGCGCTGGTTGCTACCCATAACATCGCGCTTGCCAAACAGATGGACCGGGTGGTGACGTTGCACGAGGGCCGGCTGGCGGTCGCCTGAGCGCGGCGATTCAGTCGTGGATAAGTCAGCGACGGGCCTTTCCGGAATCGCCGCAAGGCCTCATCATCGTGCGATGCGATCCCCCAAGGTCCTGTCCACGAGCGCCCATGCCGGCTTCGTCCATCTGCGCCTGCAATCGGCCTATTCGATGCTCGAGGGCGCGATCCAGCCCGAGGATCTTGCCAAGGCGTGCCGGCGGGCGGGGTTTCCGGCGGCGGGGCTCGCCGATCGCGGCAACATGTTCGCGGCGATGGATTTTTCCTATGCCGCCAAGGATGCCGGCGTCCAGCCGATCATCGGCGCGATGGTCGCGGTCGAACGCCCGGGATCACGCACGCCGCTGACCCGGCCGGTGCATGACTGGCTGGTGCTGCATGCCCAGGACAGCGCCGGCTATGCCAATCTCATCGCGCTGGTCAGCCAGGCGCATCTCGGCGGCGACCCGGCCGAGGATCCGCATCTGCAGCTGGCGGATTTCGACGGCCGCACCGATGGCCTGATCTGCCTGACCGGTGGCGCCGATGGTGCGCTGGCGCGGTTGCTGGCGGAGGGCCAGCCGGTCGATGCCTATCTCGACGCGCTGGTGCGGCTGTTTCCCGGCCGGCTGTATGTCGAGATCAGCCGCGCCAATGATCCGATCGAGCAACGCAGCGAACCCGGGCTGTTGCGGCTGGCGGCAGCGCGCGACCTGCCGATCGTGGCGACCAACCCGGTCAAGTTCCTCGATGACCGGGTGCATCTCGCGCATGACGCCCTGCTCTGCATCGCCGATTCCGCCTATGTGGAGGCCGAGGAACGCCGCAAGTCGAACCCCGAGCATCGGCTGAAATCCGCCGAGGAGATGAAAAAGGCCTTTGCCGACCTGCCGGAAGCCATTGCCAACACGCTGGTCGTCGCCCAGCGCTGCGCGGTGGCGGCGCCGGCGCGCAAGCCGATCCTGCCGCGCATGGCAACCGATGGCCTGTCGGAAGACCCGGCGCTGGTTGCAGCGGCGGAGGCCGGGCTCGATCGCCGGCTGGCGGCGCGGGGCATCGCGGGCGATGCCGCCACCCCCTATCGCGAGCGGCTGGCGTTCGAACTCGGCGTCATCAACGCCATGGGCTTTCCGGGCTATTTCCTCATCGTGGCCGACTTCATCGCCTGGGCCAAGGCGCAGGGCATTCCGGTCGGGCCGGGGCGTGGGTCCGGCGCCGGCTCGGTCGTCGCCTGGGCGTTGACCATCACCGATCTCGATCCGCTCGAGCATGGCCTGTTGTTTGAACGCTTTCTCAACCCCGATCGTGTGTCGATGCCCGATTTCGATATCGATT
>JBBQKM010000164.1:0-6658 GCA_038326915.1 Sphingomonadales bacterium | reverse complement strand
ATTCGTTCCGCCAGACCGAGGATTCGCGCTTCGTCACCCTCGTCATGCCCAAGGTGCTCGCCCGCCTGCCCTATGGCGCCGATACCAAGCCGGTTGAGGCCTTTGCCTATGAGGAAGCGCCGTTCGACGCCGCCGGCAATGCCAAGGCGATGAAGCACGACGATTATTGCTGGATGAACGCGGCCTATGCGATGGCGGCGCGGTTGACCGATGCCCATGCCCAATATGGCTGGTGCACCGCCATCCGCGGCGCCGAAGGCGGCGGCAAGGTCACCGACCTGCCGACCCACGTCTTCCAGTCGGACGATGGCGATCTCGATGCGAAATGCCCGACCGAGATCGGCATCACCGACCGGCGCGAAAAGGAACTGTCCGACCTCGGGTTCCTGCCGCTCTGCCACTACAAGAATACCGACTATTCGGTGTTCTTCGGGGCCCAGACGACGCAGAAACCCAAGAAGTACGACCGCCCCGAAGCCACCGCCAATGCGGCGATTTCGGCGCGCTTGCCCTATCTGATGGCGACAAGCCGTTTCGCCCATTATCTCAAGGTGATGGCGCGCGACAAGATCGGGTCGTTCATGGAAGCCAGCGACACCGAGAAATGGCTGAACCGCTGGATCGGCAACTATGTCAACGCGTCGGAAGGCGCCGGCCAGGAAGCGCGGGCGAAATATCCGCTCCGCGAAGCCCGGATCGAGGTCAAGGAAGTCGAAGGCGCGCCGGGGTCGTTTACCGCCGTCGCCCATCTGCGCCCTTGGTTGCAGTTCGAAGAGCTGACGACATCGATGCGCCTTGTCGCGCGCATCCCCAAGGCGAGCTAGGGCTGCAATAGGACAGCGCATGCCCGGTGAAGGACGCGTTGACGCGGATCTGGACGGCGAAACCGCCCTCCTGTCTGCGCCGGCGCGTCCTGCCGTTGCAGCGCCGGTTCCGGCCGTTGCCCGACCCGATCCCGATCATGTCGCGCGCGTCCGGGCGCGCGCCGTGCGCGCCATCGCGGCGATCGACCGGATGCTGTCGACGCAACTCGATGCCGTCCTCCACGATTCGGCGTTCCAGCGGCTCGAATCGCTGTGGCGCGGCGTCGAATGGCTGGTCGACGGCATGGGCGAGGATCAGCAAGTCAAGTTGCGCATCCTCGACGTACGCTGGGGCGAGATCGCCCGCGACCTCGAACGCGCGCTGAGTTTCGACCAGAGCGTCCTGTTCGACCGCATCTACAGCGATGAATTCGGATCACCCGGCGGCGAACCCTTTGGCATGATCATCGTCGATCACCAGATCTGGCACCGCACCGGCGGCCGCGAACGCACCGACGATATCGCCGTGCTCGGCTCGCTGGCCGAAGTTGCGGCGGCGGCGTTCTGCCCAACCATCCTCGGCGTCGATCCGCGCATGCTGGGGCTGGATGGCTTCGACGAGATCGATTTGCGCCAGGATGTCGCCGGCACGCTCTCCGGCAGCGAATATGCGCGCTGGGACCGGCTGCGCAGCCAGTCCGACTGCCGCTTTCTCGGTGCCGTCGTGCCGCGCCTGCTCGGCCGCCGGCTGCACCGCGGCCGCGATTACCCACGGCTCGGCTTTGTCTATGACGAAAAGGTGCGCGGGCCGCAGGACCTTTTGTGGATCAACGGCGGCTTCGGGCTCGCCCAGGTCGCGGCGCGGGCGATGCGCATCCACCGCTGGCCGGCGGGCATCCGCGGCGCGACTTCGGCCGGCGACGGCGGGGTCGTTGAAGGCCCGGTGCGGCAATATCTGCCCAGCGACCATGATCGCGTCGTGGCACGCTTCGCCGTCGAAAATGCCATTTCCGAGGAACAGGAGGTCGCGCTCAATGCCTCGGGCCTGATGGCGATCCGCCAGTTGCACCTGACCGGCGCCGTCGCCTTCCTCAACCTGCCGAGCCTGCATCGCCCGCCCGATTATGACAGCGAGGCGGCGCGGATGAATGCCAAGATGAGCGCGATGCTCAACTACATCATGTGCGTTTGTCGTTTTGCCCATTATGTCAAGGTGATGGCGCGCGATTGGGTGGGCAAATACACCGATGCCAACCAGTGCCAGAAGCTGCTGCAGAATTGGCTGTCGGGCTATGTCACCGGCAGCGACGACGCCTCGCCCGAAACCCGGCTAAAGTATCCGCTGCGCCAGGCGCAGGTGCTGGTCAGCGAAGTCCCCGGCAAGCCCGGCACCTATGGCTGCGAGATCGCCATCCGGCCGCACTATCAACTCGACCAGATCGCCTCCGAATTCCGGCTGACGACGGTCATCGGCCGCGAAACCGGCAGCTGACATGGCGGAAATCCCCCTCACCCTGTTCGACCGGCTGCTCGACGACAATCCCGATCTGGCGCAGGAGGCCTATGAAAGCCCGGAGCGCGTCTTTGTCCGCTACAAGCTCGGGCTGCGCCGCGATCTCGAAGGGTTGCTCAACAGCAAGCGGCCATTTTCGGCGTGGCTGGGGGAGCATGAGGGCATGGCCGAAACCATCCTCGGATTCGGCCTGCCCGATCTCAGCACCGAAGATTTCGGCACCGGAGCCGTCCGCGAACGGATCCGGCGGATGATCGCAGCGTGCATCCGCACCCATGAAACGCGGCTGAGCAAGGTCGAGGTCGATGTCGACGGCGCGCCGACGTCGTCGGGCGTGCGCTTTCGCATCACTGCCGTGCTCAATATTGCGCAGCTCGAGGAAACCGTCACCTATGACGCCAAGCTGCGACCGAGCGACCGCGCCATCGCGGTCGAGCTGGGCGGCTAGGCCATGATCGACGACCTTATCGAATATTATCAGCGCGAGCTGAATTTCCTGCGCGGCGGCGCCGGCGCCTTTGCCGATGCCTATCCCAAGATCGCGTCGCGGTTGCGGCTGACGCGCGAGGCGGTCGAGGACCCGCATATCGGCCGGCTGATCGAATCGGTGGCGTTCATGAACGCCCGGCTGCGCCACAAGATCGACGATGAATTCCCCGAACTGTCCGACGCGCTGCTGCTGACGCTGTATCCGCATCTGATCCAGCCGGTGCCGTCGTTCATGGTGGCGCGACTGGATGCAGCGCCCGATCTCGACAAGCCGGTGACGATCCCGCGCGGCGCCCTGCTGCTGACCGAATCGGTCAATGGCGAGCCATGCCGCTATCGCACCAGCTGGGACACGACACTCTATCCGTTGCGTATCAAGACGGCAGCGATGGGTGGCCCGCCGCTCGACGCGCCGGCGCTGGGCGTGGCGGGGGCCAAGGGCATGTTGCGGCTGTCGCTGGCGACGGCGAAGCCCGATATCGACCTCGCCGGGCTCGGCATCGACCGGCTGCGGCTATATATCAAGAGCGATGCGCGCCGGGCGCAGATCCTCATCGAACAGTTCGGCGCCAATCTGCTCGGCATCGGCGTTGGCACCGGCCCAGCCGATCCGCGCGCGGTACTGCTGCCGGCAGCGGCACTGCGGCTGATGGGGCTGGAGCCAGAGGAGTTGCTGCTGCCGCAAGGCGATATCGCCAGCACGGCCTATGCTGCGGTGCAGGAACATTTCGCCTATCCGCAAAAGCATCTGTTCGTCGAAATCAGCGGGCTGGCGGCGCGCACGCTCGATATCGAAGGCGAAGCGCTCGACCTGTTCTTCTATTTCGATCGACTGTCGCCCGAACTTGAACGCGTCGTCCGCGCCGATGATTTCGAACTGTTCGCCTGCCCGGCGATCAACCTGTTCGAAATGGAGGCCGAACCGATCCAGATCGACCACAGCAGCATCGAATACCGCATCATTCCCGATGCCCGCCGCGAGGACGGGCTGGAAGTGCATTCGGTGCTCGGCGTGACCTTGCAGGATGGTGCCGGCGAACGGCTGGCGGCACCGCCGCTGCACGCGATCGATCGCGGCTCGGCGCGGATGGGCAAGCTGTTCCACGCGACGACGCGGCGATCGAGCTTTGGCCCCGGCGGTGGCGATGATGTCTTCCTGTCGATCGCCGATCTCGAAGGCCGGCTGCTCGACGACGATGCCACGGTGGCCAGCACGCGCATTCTAGTCACCAACCGCGACCTGCCGGTGCGCCTGCCGTTCGGCGGCGGGCGGCCCGCGCTCAACCTCGCCGAAATCATTCCCGGCGTCGGTGGTGCAGCCGCGGTGACCAAGCCGACGCCGACCCGCCGCCCGGCACGGCAGCGTGCGGCGGTGTGGAAACTGCTCGGCCAATTGTCGCTGAACCATCTCAGCCTTGCCGGCGGCACCAAGGGCGGTGCGGCGCTACGCGAAGTGCTGGCCCTGTACGATATCGCCGATTCCGCCGAATCGGGCTCGCTGCGCGAACGCCTCGTTGCGGTGCGCGCCACCCCAGGCGTCGCTCGCATGCGGTTGCGCGGCTATACGGCGATGTGCGCCGGTGTCGACGTCACGCTAGAAATTGATGACGAGCGGCTGTCGGGATCGGGGGCGTTCCTGCTGTGCACCGTCATCGAACGCTTCCTCGCCACCGCCTGCGCGCTCAACAGCTTTGTCCGTGTCAGCGCCCGGCTGCGCCGCGAAACGACACCGTGGAAAACCTGGACGCCGCGGGTCGGCGACCGGCCGCTGATCTGATGCCGCGCTGATGGCCCTTTTCGAAACGCTGCGCGCCCGGGTTGCATCGCTGACCTTTCCACAGGTGACGCGGCTCGGCGAACAATTTGCCCGGCTGCGCAGCCCGGGCGCGGAGTCGCAGGTCGGTGCCGATGTGCCGCACGCCGAGGAAGCGCTGCATTTCACCGCGTCGGACCGGATGGCGCTGGTCGCCAGCGATGTCGCCGACATCGGCGCACAGGCCGCCGGCGCGCCGTTGCCGGTCACCACCAATTTGCTCGGTCTTGCCGGCGCCACGCCTGCGCTGCCGCCCTTTTACAGCGAAGTGCAGTTGCAGCGCCGCCGCCTGCGCGACCGGTCGCTCAGCAGTTTCATCAACATCTTCGATCATCGCGCGCTGTCGTTCTTCTATCGCATCTTTCGCAAGTATAACTGGCTCGTGTCGGTCGAACGCGGCACCACGCCGGGGGACGATCCGATCAGCCGCGCCGTGCTGGCGCTCGCCGGCTTTGCAACGCCTGCCAGCCGCGACCGGCTTGGCATCGATGATGCCGTCCTCGCCCCGCTGGCCGCGCATCTCGGCGACCAACGGCGAAGCGCGGCCGCCGTTGAAACCGTGCTGCGCAGCCTGACCGGTTTCGATTTGCGCATCATCGAGGCCGAACCGGTGTGGCTGGCATTGCCGCTCGCCGAACAGACGCGGCTCGGCAGCCCGGCGACCCGGCGATTTTCACAGCTGGGCGGCAGCGACGCCCACACCGGCCTCGGCAGCCTCGACGCGGCGGTGCTTGGCGCAGCGGTGCTCGACATCCAGCATCACTATGCGGTGGCAATGGGACCACTTGCCCATGCCGACCTGGTCGCCTTTTGCCGCGATGACGGCCCGACGCGGATGGTGGGCGAAGCCTGCCTGCTGGCCGCCGGGATGGAACACCAGCCGATCCTGCGGCTGAGCATCGATGCCGGTGACATCCCGCCGCTGCAACTGGGCAGTTCGGCGGCACCGGCGCTGCTGGCGCGCACGGCATGGCTGGGCACGGTGGGGCCGGCCGGCATGATCGTGGCGGATTGTGAAATCCCCATCGATCGCACGCGGATTGCCGAAGGATTTTAACATTGTGAGCGATTGCAAGCTGGGTTAGATAAATGTGAAGTCCGAAACGATTCGTCAGTGTCGTATTGCGATACCTGAGGAACCTTTTGTCGGCAGGCGGGAACCGGGGGGGGTCGCTGGGAGGCGAGGACCACCCCGTTTTTGCGCCTGACTTGTGGTGAAGCGGTTGGGGGACGAGGCGTGGCACAGATTAATCTGAAAAGCCTTGTTGCAAAACTTGACGACACTTGCCGTTCGACACTGGAAGGTGCTGCAGGTCTGGCGCTTTCGCGCACCAACTATGATGTCGAGATCGAACATTGGCTGTTGCGGCTGATCGATCGCCAGACGTCGGATGTCGCGGTCATCCTTTCGCATTTCGAAGTCGACGCCGGGCGGCTGACCCAGGACATCAACCGCCAGATCGACCGCTTCAAAACCGGCAATGGCCGCGCCCCGGCGCTGGCCCCCAATATCGTAAAGCTGATCCGCGAAGCCTGGCTGCTGGCCTCGCTCGAGGATGGCGCTTCGATGGTGCGGTCGGGCCATCTGCTGCTGGCGCTGCTCACCGCCGATGATCTTGCCATCGTCGCGCGCGAGGCGAGCACGCATTTTGCCAAGATCCCGGTGGAGACGCTGCGCACGACGATGACGCAGATCGCGTCGCGGTCGGAGGAGGCTCGCGCTGCAGCCGATGCAGCGCCTGCACCAGGTGGTGGCGGCGGTGCGCCGGCAGCGGCGGGCGCCCCGGCAGCGCGTGGCCAGGAAGCGCTCAACAAATACACGATCGACCTGACCGCGCAGGCCAAGGCCGGCAAGATCGATCCGATCTTTGGCCGCGACCCCGAAATCCGCCAGATCGTCGACATACTGACGCGGCGGCGCCAGAACAACCCGATCCTGACCGGTGAAGCCGGCGTCGGCAAGACCGCGGTCGCCGAAGGCTTTGCGTTGCGCATCGTCCAGGGTGACGTGCCCGAAGCGTTGAAGAATGTCCGGCTGCT
>JBBQKM010000163.1:0-6715 GCA_038326915.1 Sphingomonadales bacterium | reverse complement strand
GAAGGGGCAGGCAGTCGGCATGGCGTTCGTCGCCATCGGCACGTCGATCGGCCTGTCGATCGTCGGCCTGCCGTCGGCGGTGGCGATCGGGCTCGTCGCCGGCCTGTGCGAATTCGTGCCCTATCTGGGGGTCATCCTGGTCAGCGTGCCATCGGTCGCGATCGGGTTCAGCATGGGGATGCAGACCGGTATCTTCACCATCATCGCACTGGTCGTCATCCAGCAGCTGCAGGGCAATGTCGTGACGCCTATGGCGCAGGGCAAATTTGCCGATCTGCCGCCGGCGCTGACGATCTTCAGCCTGATCGGCTTTGCGGTACTGCTTGGCCCGCTCGGCATCATCCTCGCGGTGCCGCTGACCGTCGTCGGCATGGTGCTGATCAAGGCGGCGATGGCGCCACAACCGGCAACCAGCGTCAGCGCATGAGCCCGGCCTGGCGCAGCGCGCCGTTGATCATCGCCTCGACGCCGGTTTCCGCACGCTGAACCGGCGCGGGGCGGGCGACAGGGATCGGGCCTTCGGCGGTTGTCGGGCCGTTGGCGACGGCGGGCGCAATGTCCCAGAAGGCCGCGATGCGCCGCGTCGACGAAATGCCGGCGTCGAGCATATAGGGCCCGGGCACACCACAAGCTTCCCGCCCCGTGGCCGCGATCGGCGTGCCATGTCCCATGCCGGCGATGGTGATCGATTCGATGGCGGCAGCGCCCTGCCGGTCACGCCAGGTCAGCCGCGCCTGGCCGTTGACGGTGTCGTGGACGGGCGCGCCAAGGCCCTGCAGCAGCGCCCAGCTGCACGCGATGGCATCGGCATTGGCCGGATCGACGGTGTTGTCGGCGCTGCCCTGCCACACAGAAAGCCGCGGCCAGTGGCCGGTGTGCGGCGAGGCGCGGCTAATGCCGGCCGCGAGCGCCGCCGGCGCCGGCAGACCCTGGCCGCGCATCCGGTCGAACGCTTCGGGTACCGTCGCCGCCGCACCAAAGGGCACGCCGGCGATGATCGCGCCGCCGGCAAAGACTTCGGGATAGGTTGCCAGCATCGCCATCGCCATGGCGCCCCCCGCCGACAGCCCGGTGATGAACACCCGGCCGCTATCGAGGTGGTGCGCCCTGACCAGCGCGGCGATCATCTGGCGGATCGACAGCGCCTCGCCCGCGTCGCGGCGGATGTCGCCGGGAACGAACCAGTTGAAGCACAGATTGCCGTTGTTGCCGCGCGCCTGTTCGGCATACAGCAGCGCAAAGCCCTGTTCCGCCGCCAGTGTCGACCAGCCGGCGCCGCGATCATAGTCGGCGGCAGTCTGGGTGCAGCCGTGCAGGACGACGACCAGCGGCGCGCCGGCCGGCAGATCGGCCGGCACGAAGCAGCGCCCGGCCAGCGCGCCGGGGTTGCTGCCGAAATCGCCGAGATCGCGGAGCGCGCCGGGGCCGCCGGGCACCATCGCGGCGAGCGCGTGCTGGCGCGCCGCCAGCCGTCCGATGGTGTCATTCAGGCTTCGCAATGGCTGCATCCTCGGGTTCCGCAAAGTGCGCACGGGGTAACAAACACCCTAGCAGCGTCCATGTTGCAGTGCAGCACGAAAATGATCAATGCGCGCGGTTGCCGAGCAAAATTCGGTAGCGCAGGAAATTGAACACCGCCGCCGTGCCGGTGCCGCAGATGAACGCCAGCGGCACCGGCGCGCCGAAATAAAGCGCCGTCGAATAGATCGCCAGGTTGATCGACACCCCGGCCAGCGTCACTGCGGCATAATGGCCGAATTCGCGCCAGCTGGGCGGCGCGACGGTGGCAAAGGTCACCCGGCGGTTGAGCGTCCAAGTGTAGACCATCGCGACGGCGATGCTGATCACCCGCGAAAAATAGCGCGAGCCGCCGAAATGGATGACCGTCATCAGCACGACGAAATCGAGCGCCGCCGCCGATCCGCCGACCAGCCCGAAACGCAGCAACTGGCCGACCAGCACGCGCCAGAATCCGGATGGCGGTGCCTCGATCGCGGTATCGCCCCGGCCCGCCACTGCCCCGCCTAGCCGGTGATGCCGATGTCGCCGGCGGCGGCGCGAATCCGCCCCAGCGCCGCCGCATCGCCGGCAAAGGCCGCCAGTGCCGCGTCGCGCGCCTGCGCCGCTGCCGCCGCATCGCCGAGCACCGAGCGGGCGCGCATCAACCGCAGCCAGCCGGCCTCGTCGCGCGGATTGGCGGCAAGTTTCTTCGCCAGCCCGTCGACCATGCCGGCGATCATTGCCTGGCGCGCCTGCGGTGTCATCGCTGCGGCACCGGCGACCTGGTCGGCCGACGGCCCGGGCATCACGCCCGCAGGGGCGCCGGCGCTGGCGGCGGCGGCGGCAGCCAGCCCCGGCATCGGTGGCGCCGGCACGCTGGCACCGCCGCTCGCCGGCTGCTTGATCGCCGCCAGCCGCGCGCTGACATCAATCTTGCCGGCGCGCGCCGCCTCGTCGATGACGCCGCGCAGCTGTGGCACCCACGGCGCGTCACCCGCCGATTCGCCCAGCAGGCTCAGCCAGTCGTCGATGGCGCCGCGGAAATCGCCCTCCTGCGATTTTTTCAGCCCGAGGAAATAGCGCGCACGCGCATCGGCACCATCCTGCGCCCGCGCCGCTGTGAAGGCAGCGGCTGCCGCCGGGGTGACATTGCCGTCGGCGACCTGGACCAGCGCCTCGCCATAGGCCGATTGATAGCCGGGGCCATCGGGTTTCAGCGCCACCGCCTTGCCATAGGCGGTCACGGCATCGGGGAAACGCTGCGTCTGGAAATACGACCAGCCGAGCATGCGCCAGCCTTCGGCGTCATCGGGGCTGGCGGCGACCTTCTTCTCCAGCCCGGTGATCAGCTGCGCGACCTCGGCCGATGCCTGGGAATCGGGCGCTGCCGGTGCGGCCGTGCCGGCAACGGGCGTGCTGCCCGTCGCCGTGGCGCCGACAAGGCCGGGCCTGCCCATCGTCGCATACAGCCCGCCCGCCGCCAGCGCGACCAGCGCCGCAAGGCCGATGGCGACGCCGGACAGCGCGCGCGAGCCGAGCGGCCGCACGGCATCTTCGGGGATATGGCCGGCGGCGAGCATCCGGCGCTTGATCTCGACGCGCAGCCCCTCGGCATCGCTGGCGGGGATGGTGCCGGCGGCAAGCTGGACATCGACATCGAGCAGCTGGTCGCGCAGCACGGCGATCGTGGCGCTGCGCGCATCGGCGCGCGCTTCGTGGCGGCGCACCAGCGGAATGGTCAGCACGGCAGCCGAGACGGCGGCCATCAGGGTGAGAATGATCCAGAGGGTCATCGCGGCTTTCTAGGGAAATCTTGGCGGAATGCCAGTCAGCCGAGTTTTTCGATCTCGGCAGCCTCGGCCGCGGTCAGCGGCGCGACGTCGGTTGGTTTCGCGCGGCGGTTCCAGACGAACAGCGCGATGCCGCCGAGCCCGAGCACCGCGAACGGCCCCAGCCACAGCGGCAGCGTATCGCCCTCCACCGGTGGCTTGAGCAGCACGAACTGGCCATAGCGCTGGACGACATAGTCGAGGATCTGATCGTCGCTGCGGCCCAGTGTCAGCTGTTCGCGCACGACGATGCGCAGGTCGCGCGCCAGCGGGGCATCGCTGTCGTCGATCGACTGGTTCTGGCAGACGACGCAGCGCAAGTCCTTGGAAAGCACCCGCGCGCGCGCCTCGAGCGCCGGGTCCTTGAGCATTTCGTCGGGTTGCACGGCGGCGGCGGGGGCGGCGAGCAGGGCGAGGAGCAGGGCGGCCACGGCCCATTTGTCACCCCGGCGCAGGCCGGGGCCCATAAACCACGATCTTCGCCACCGGCGCAGCGCATGCGGAATCGGCGAAAAACCAGGACCCGGGTAACCAACCGTGTGGCTTATGGGCCCCGGCCTACGCCGGGGTGACAGGCGGGGAAAGCTCATGCCTCCGCCCGCAATTTCTGCATCAGCGGCTTGATCGTCGCCTCCCAGGTTTCCGGCGAGATCGGCCCGATCTGCTTGAAACGCACCCGGCCCTGTTTGTCGACGATGAAGGTTTCGGGCACCCCGGTGACGCCGAGGTCGATCGCGGTGCGGCCGTTCTCATCGGCGGCGATCGCCTTGTACGGGTTGCCGAAGCGGGCGATCCAGTCGCGCGAATCCTGCGGCTTGTCCTTCCAGGCGATGCCATAGACCGGATAGCCCTCGGCCGTGATGCGGGTCAGCACCGGATGTTCCTGCGGGCAGGCCGCGCACCAGCTGGCAAAGATGTTGAGCAGCGCCGGTTCACCCCTCAGCGCGGCGCTGGCAAAGCCGGGGCCACCGCCGGCTTCGGCCGCGATCCCCGGCAGCGCGAATTGCGGCAGCGGCCGGTCGATCAGCTGCGATGGCAGCGCCTTGGGGTCCTGGGTCAGGCCGAAGCCGAAAAAGCCGACGAGCGCCAGGAAGGCGATGACCGGCACGATGAACAACAGGCGTTTCATGGTCGGCTACTCAGCAGGAACCAGCCCGGGGCGCAACTGCGGCAGCGGCCCTGCCCCCGTCGGCGCGCGGGTTGGCGCGCCGATGCGGAAGCGCCGGTCGGCGAGGCTGGCGCAACCGCCCATCGCCATCATCAGCGCGCCGAACCAGATCCAGCCGACGAGCGGGTGATGGTAGATGCGGACGACGATGCCCGGCCCGCGGGCGTCGGTCTGCTGGTCGCCGATGGCGATATAGCTGTTGCCGAGAAAACCCGTGCCGATGCCCGCTTCGGTCGTCTGGTTGCGGGTGTTGGGGAAAAAACGCTTTTCGCTCGACAGGTCGCGGCTGCTGCTGCCCTGGCGGACACTGAAATCGGCGACGATGGCCTGGTAGTTGGGGCCATTGACCTCACCCACCTTGCGCAGCGTCACGTCCATGCCGCCGACGCTGGCGACATCGCCGATGCGCATGACGAGGATCTTCGAGGTGGCGAAATGGCTCATCGCGGTGACGCCGCAGACGGTGACGCCCAGCCCGGCATGCGCCAGCGCCATGCCGATGACGGCGGCCGGCGTGGTGCGGACGAGGCGGGTCGAAAAGCCTGCTGCCCCCGTCCAGCGCCTTGCGAGAACCATCAGCCCGCCGAGGATCAGCCAGAAGCCGAGCGCAAAGCCGAACGCCGCGGCGATATTGGCGAAGCCCAGCGCCAGCCCGAGCACCGCGAACACCGCGACCGCGAGCAGCAGCGGCCATTTCAGCTTGGCACCCAGCGCCGCCAGCCCGTCGCGTTTCCACGCCAGCAGCGGCCCGACGGTGACGAGCAGCAGCAGCGGCACCGACAGCGGCACAAAGACGAGGTTGTAATAGGGTGCGCCGACCGAAATTTTCTTGCCCACGGCCTCCATCATCAGCGGATAGAAGGTGCCGAAGAACACCACCGACGTCACCGCCATCAGAAACAGATTGTTGAGCGTCAGCCCGGCTTCACGGCTGATGCCCGAAAACAGCGCGCCGGATTTCAGCTGCGGCGCGCGCCAGGCGAACAGCGCCAGCGCCGTGCCGGTCGACCCGACGATCATCGCGAGGATGAAGACACCGCGCGACGGATCGACGGCAAAGGCATGGACCGAGGTGAGGATGCCCGAGCGGACGACAAAGGTGCCGATCAGGCTGAGCGAAAACGCCAATATGGCGAGCAGGATCGTCCAGCCGGCGAGCGCCTGGCGTTTTTCGGTGACGATCGCCGAATGCAGCAGCGCGGTGCCGAGCAGCCATGGCATCAGCGAGGCATTTTCAACGGGATCCCAGAACCACCAGCCGCCCCAGCCAAGTTCATAATAGGCCCAGAAGCTGCCCAACGCGATGCCGCAGGTCAGCGGCACCCAGGCGGCGAGCACCCAGGGCCGCATCCAGCGCGCCCAGGCGGCATCGGCGCGGCCTTCGAGCAGCGCCGCGACGGCAAAGCTGAACGTCACCGAAAAGCCGACATAGCCGAGGTACAGCAACGGCGGGTGGAAGATCAGGCCAGGGTCCTGCAGCAGCGGATTGAGTTCGGAGCCATCGAGCGGCGCCGGGTCGAGCCGGGCGAAGGGATCGGAGGTGAACAGCGAAAAGGCGAGGAACGCCACGCTGATCATCGCCTGCACGGCGAGCACGCGCGCCTGCAGGGTCGGCCGCAGATTGTCGCCGAACGCGGCAATGCCGGCGCCATAGATGGCGAGGATCAGCACCCAGAGCAGCATCGAGCCTTCGTGGTTGCCCCAGGTTGCGGCGAGTCGATAGGCCAGCGGCTGGGTGAGCGAGCTGTGCTGGGCGACCAGCGCCACCGAAAAATCGGCCTGTGCAAAACAGGCCATCAGCAGGCCGAACGCAGCGATGATCAGCACCGCCTGCAATTGCGCCGCGGTGCGCCCGAACGCCATCAGCGCCGCATCGCCGCGCGCCGCGCCGAGCATCGGCAGCACCGCCTGTGCCGTAGCTGTCAACAAGGCGAGAATGAGAGCGAAGTGCCCGATTTCGGCAAACATGGAAAAGCGCGACCTCCAGCGCCGGCCGGCAGGGCCTGCCGCGGCGACAAACGCACTCTAGCCGAATGCCGGCGAAATGTTAGAGTGGATTACGGTCGCAGGGGCTGCCGGGGGGCGAGCGCAAGGTGAGCGAGCACTTTCGGATTGCCATCGTCGGTTCGGGCCCCGCCGGGCTGAGCGCCGCCGGCCATGCCGCGCGGCTCGGCATCAGCCATGTCATGCTCGAAAAGACCGACCATCTGTCGGACAC
>JBBQKM010000162.1:0-6729 GCA_038326915.1 Sphingomonadales bacterium | reverse complement strand
GCGGCCGTTCCATGATGAAACCCATGTCCGCACTGCGGCCCAGGCGGCACTGGCGCGCACGGCCTCGCGGTTGTTCGGCAGCGAAACCCACTATGGCTATACGATGACGCCGCGGTATCCGGATTTCGAAGCGATGGTGGCCCGGGTGACCGGCCAAACGTTCAATAATATCAGCCGTGACCGAGTGGAAACCGACGAAGTGCGGGCATTGTTCGAAGCCGGCCGGACGTCCGCAGGTGACTATGCATTCGATCAGCCAATGCTGCTCAACGTCTATCAAAGACCGATTGCAGCCGTCGGTTGATCATCGCTGTCGCTCCTCAGAACCGGGCCTCGATCCCGAACGTGACGGCGCGGCCTTCGCCGGGCGCGAAGGTCGATGAGTCCACCCCGCCAAGGTTGTTCTGGGCGGCAATGACCGTCGAGGCATAGCGTTTGTCGGTCAGATTGCGGCCTTCGACGAACAAGGTGACAGTCTTGAGCTTCCAGGCGGCGCGGGCACCGATTGTGGCATAGCCATCAGCCTGCAGCGTGCCGGCGTAATCGGCAAAGCCGCCTTCCGGGACGATTGTTGCGAAAATCGCTCCCGTCATTCCGTGCGGCGCCGCATAGGCAAGGCCAAGCCCTATGACATGCGGCGGCAGGATCGGCAGCCGCCGATTGCCGAACACCGGATCGTCGGCAAAACGGGCATCGGTAAAGGTCCAGCGGGCGTCGGCAATCAGGCTGTCACCGGCTTGCCAGCCGGGTGTCGCCAGCCGGGCGTCGGCCGAGGCTTCGATGCCCCACCGCCGGGTCTTGTCGGCATTGCCCACCGACGAGACGATTTGGGCGACGAAATCGGCGCTGGAGACGAATTCCCCCTGCAGCCAGCTGCGATAAAGCGTCAGATCAAGATTGACCGGCCCCAGCCGGCCTTTCAGACCGATTTCTGCCGTAGTGGCATATTGCGCGTCAAGATTGGTGATGACGGGCCGTCGCGGGTTGGCACCGTCGACCAGTGCATCCCCCGATCCAGCGCCCGCGGCATTGATGAACAACAGGTCGAATGTCGGCGGCTCCATGACCCGGCTGGCGCTGCCGAAGACAGACAGGCCGGGGGCTAGTTTATAATTGAGTACGACCAGACCGGTGAAGCCACTGTAGCTGCGATCGAAGACCGCTGCTGGCCGAGCCGGGCGCGTCGGGAAATTGTCGGTGATCCGCCGGCCGTGCCGCGCGAATCCTGCGGCGAGATCAAGCGCCAAACCCGCTGCCAGCGGTGTCTTCAGGCTGGCAACCGTCGATAGCCGTCCCGCATCAAGGTCGTTGTCGGCCCACAGCCGGCCGCGAGTGCCGGTAAAGGTCGGAATGGTGCCGCCGCCGTTCAGATAAAGCATCTGGTGTCGCTTGCCATCCTGCCAGACGGCATCGAGTGCCAGTGTCGCCATATCATCGCCAAGCGACACGTACTGGGCCAACCGCGCCGTTGCCGACCAGTCGCGATTGGCTTCGATCTGGACATCGCGGCGCCGGAAATCGACATCGGTGCGCATGAGGGCCCTCGCGACATCAAAGCGGGTGCCGCCGCCATCCACGGCCAAACCGAGCGTGCCGCGTGTCCGCTCTGCCAGTCGTCGCCAGTCGCCGCGCACATTGCCCGGCTGAAGGCCCAAAGCCAATGCCGATCTACGCTCGAAACGTTGGCAGCGCTTAAGAATCCGCCAGTCGTCTATGCACGCCAAGCCAATTTCTCGAACGGGCCGCAGCAGGTGAATAACGGCGCTCGCGCGCATGCGGGCGAGGCGAAAAATACGCCGAACAAACTATTGGAGGTTGGTGGTGATGAAGGCGAGCGGTTGGACTTTGGAACGCCGGGCAAAGCAATCGGATGCTATCAGGCGATGGCGGCCGTGGGAGCAGTCGACAGGCCCAAAATCTGACGAGGGAAAGTCCGTCACGAGTCAGAATGCCGAAAAAGGTCGGCACAGGACTACGTTACGCGCAGAGACTCAGGAGCTTAGAGCGATGATTGCGGAGATTTCTAAGGCGGAAGAGGGGTAGCTGAATCGTTCAAGACAAACTTCACCTTTCGCAACCGCTCGCAATGACGGCCATTGGGCCGGTTGCGGACTGGCAACTTGGGAATGAGTGAACTCGGAAAACGGACCTTCATTCAGCTCTCTGCTACGCGGCCAAGACCCAGAAGCAGACGTTAACGGTGGTAGAGCGCTTACCGAAACCGGTCATTAATTCAGGTGACGGCAGACGGCTAGAATGGGCCGGTTCCGGAATGGCAGGTTCTAAGAGATGGAAACAGGGAAGCTGCCATTCCGGACTGGGCTGCGTCCACGACTGGCTTTGACCTAGATCCGGTCATCCGTAATTCGGCGCTGAATGTGTGCTTTTGACAGGAGAAGACGGTCGCGCTCGATAGCGTAATCGATTAGGCCGTAGAACGGCAGTCAAGGCAAGGGCGATGGGCCGGGGACTTTTCATGCATGGCATCGCGCGCGGCACGCAGAGCGGTGCGGACCCCTTCCTCGATGACCGGGTGGTAGAAGGGGCTGTCGAGCATTTGCTGGACGGAACGATCTGCCTCGATAGCCCATGCAAGCAAGTGTGCAATGTGTTCAGCGGCAGGGCCGACCATCTCCGCCCCTAGGAATTTCCCGGTTTCGGGGTGAGCATAGATTGCGAGCTTCCCAATGTTGCGCCCCGCAACACGGGCGCGTCCTTGCCCGGTGAAATCGACAATCCCCGTGATAAACTTCGCCTCGGCATTGGTCAGCTTGGCGTGGCTTTGCCCGACCATGGCGATTTGTGGGTCGGAAAAGACAACGCCGATTGGCGTGCGGCGATGGCGCGGTGCCACGTCAGGAAAGCGTGCGGCATTCTCCCCGGCGATCCGCCCGCCATCTGACGCTTCATGCAGCAGCGGCGCATCGGGCGCGGCATCGCCGGCAAGGAAGATGCTGCTCTCGCCGATTTGGGCGGTGTGACGATCCCAGCCCGCCGGGGTGCCGCGCCCATCAAGCTTTACGCCGGCATGTTCCAGACCGAGCCTGTCGAGGTTGGGGCGGCGGCCGGTGGCGGCGATCAGATAGTCGAAGAATTCTTCCACGTCTCGGCCATCAATCCGTTCGGTCACCACCACTTGATCTCCCTGGCGCTCGACAGCAACAACGTGCGCGGAGGGCGAGAAGCGATACTCCGCGGCATATGCAGTAAGCGCCGCCGCCGCGACATCAGGGTCCGTCAGAGGGCCAACGCGTCCGCTTCGACCGAACAGCTTGACCCGCACGCCCAAGCGGTGGAGCGCCTGGGCCAATTCCAGGCCAATGACGCCATTGCCAAAGACCGCGACTGACGATGGCAGATCATCCCAATCAAACACATCGTCATTGATGATCAGCCGATCCCCCAGCGCATTCCACGCCGAAGGCCAGACCGGGCGCGAGCCGGTCGCAATCACCACGCGCCCGGCTTCGATTGCGGTTCCATCGTCCAGCATCAGGCGGCCAGACGCAACGAAGCGGGCCGAACCCCGGATCTTGTGTGCATCTGGCCAGCCTTCGACGTCCTCGACAACGAAGCCTACGAAACGGTCACGTTCGGCGCGAAGCCGGGCCATCACGGCCTTGCCGTCGACTTCTGGCTGCGAGACCTTGATGCCGAACATGCCCGCGTACTGGACGTGATGCGCAGCTTCGGCCGCTGCAATCAGCAATTTCGAAGGCATGCAGCCAACGCGGGCACAGGTCGTTCCGTAATGCCCCTCCTCAATGACCAGGATCGAGTCCGTGAACTGGCGTGCCGATTTGTAGGCTGCCATGCCCGCACTACCCGCACCAATGATGACGACATCGGCTTTGATAGACCTGGTCTGTGGCATGACAATCTCGCTCGATCAGTTGATGGGCGAGAATTAGTCCTTCAGGGAAACATCAACAATCGCACAAAGATGAAACACTCTGTGCCGCCTGTCGGAACAATCGAGGCCGCGTTCCAAAAGGGCTGGGGCGGTCGACGGCTTATCCGGAAAGCGCAGTGCCTCACGTCCGGTTTACGGCGCACAGGCATTGGCGTGCACCTGATGGCGGCTTTGGCAGCACGCTGCACATGGAACTGGTCTCCTGTAACGTTTCACCGGTAAGTTTTCTCCTGCGAAAATCGTGTTTTGGCCGTTCGGGTGGGGGTGCTGGTGCAAAAACGGGTGCTGATCTTGTTGTCCAATGGCTTTGAAGTCATGGAGGCGGGCTGCTTTACCGAGGTATTTGGCTGGGCATCGATTTACGGCGATATTCGCTTTGACCAGCTTTCGGTCGGGCTGCGCAGCCCGGTCAGGTCCACCTTCGGGTTCGACGTGATCCCCGAAGCGTTGTTGAGCGACATTCGGGCCGAGGATTTCGACGCCCTGGTCATTCCGGGCGGCTTTGGTGATGCTGGCTTCTATGAAGAGGCGCTTTCCGAACCATTCCTCGAGGTCATCCGGAATTTCGACAAGCGGCGGGCACCGATTGCGGCGGTCTGCGTGAGTGCGGTGTTGCTTGCTGCGGCAGGGGTGCTCACCGGCAAGCGCGCGACCGTCTATCATCAGATCGGCGGCGCGCGGAAGGCCGAGCTGGAAGGTTATGGCGCCATTTTTGTGGACGAGCCGCTGGTCATTGAAGGCCATCTGATGACATCAACCGGGCCAGGCACCGGCATCGAACTGGCCTTGAAGCTTTTGGAACGTCTGTCCTCGCCGGCGTTTGCGCAGGAACTGCGCCTGCGCATGCGCGTGCCGACCCCTGATCCCGCCTGGTTTCACGGCGCGCAGGTGTGAACGGCCGATCTGGCAGTACCCGGGTGCCGGCTCAGGCGAGCCTCTGCAGCCCACGCACGGTTGCCGGGCGCATTGCGATCCGTTCAACCCAGGCGCGCAAGGCGGGAAAATCCTTGAGGTCAAAGCCCGCATAACCGGCACTGCGGATCCACGAGAAATGGGCGATGTCGGCAACCGAGTAGGATTCGCCATTAAGCCAGTCCGCTTCGTGCAAGTGCGCTTCGACCAGCGCGAGATAACGGCCAGCCTCGCCGACGAAGCGACCAAGGGCGTAAGGATCAGGCGACGGCAGCGACCGGAAATGCCCGGCGTTGCCCATCATCGGCCCCAGCCCTGCCACTTGCAAAAACAGCCAACTGAGTGTTTGCCCGCGTGCGACCGGCGTGTTGCCCAGCAGACCGCCATAGGTCTGGGCGAGATAGACCAGGACCGCGCCGGATTCGAAGATGGTGACCGGCGTGTCCTCGCCTTCCTGATGCCGGATGGCCGGTATCCGGGCATTGGGATTGATCTGCAGATAGTCGGCCGAACGCAGTTCGGGCGAGCCCAGGGCCATTTTCCGGATCGCGTAGGGAACGCCTAGTTCCTCCAGCGCGATCGGTACTTTGATGCCATTGGGGGTGTTGGCGGTGAAGACTTCGATCATGGGATGTTCCTTTGGTGGGGCGGGGCTCACATCACCCGCATGATCGAGTCCATCAGCGGCAGTTCGCAGCGGATGGATTGCAGCACCGATGCCGCCCAATCGTGGGTCGGGCCGGCGTCCTGCGGCGGGCAGGACGCAGCCGGCGCCCGACGCGGTGCCAACAGGCGTGCAGCAAGCGTGGTGAGCGGAGCGATGGTCATCATTGTGTCTCCGTTGCGGTGCGTGCCAGGGCGGCCATGGCATGGATGGCTTCGATCTCATCGTCGCCCAGGCCATCTCGGCGCGCCTTGGCGGCGAACGGTGAAGCGAGCAGTTCTGCGGTCGGCGTGATTGCCGAGCCCAGGGTGCAGGCCAGCGCCACGGCGGCCCTGGCCCGCCGGTCAAAGCAGCGGCGGCCGCGCGCGGCATCGATTTCGGCACCCGAAAGCCCGGCGGCGCGGGCCGCGGATTCCTGCGTCGCCCGCGCCTGGGCACAGCCGGACGCACTGGTCAGCGCAAGTTCGACCTGGATACGGATGCGATCATCCAGAAGGGTTGGCGTGGGCATTTCCCGTCACCGGTGCAGTCTGGTCGGGCAATCCCGCCACCAGATTTCGAACAATGGCAGCAGGATGGCGGTGAACAGCAGGACGAGGAAGAGGCCCTGAATCCTGAAGGCCACGACGCCATCGCCCAGGCTGAAGGCAAAGGCGCCAAAGCCGACGATGGCGGCAAAGGCGACGGCGTAACGCAGCAGCCAGGGCTTGTCGTCGGCCAGGCAGGTTGAACGCATCGACATGGGGTTTCTCCGGCAAGGGTGGGCGTCAGAAACCGAAGTCGCTCAGGCCCGGATGATCAGCGGGGCGGCGACCCAGCGGCCAGTGGAACTTGCGATCAGCGGCGTTGATCGGATGTTCGTTGATGCTGGCGATGCGGCGGCGCATCAGGCCATCGGCATCGAACTCCCAATTCTCGTTGCCATAGGCGCGGAACCATTGCCCGCTGTCGTCGTGATATTCATAGGCAAAGCGCACCGCGATGCGATTGCCATCATGGGCCCAAAGCTCCTTGATCAGGCGGTAATCCAGCTCGCGCGCCCATTTGCGGATCAACAGCGCCTCGATCGCGGCGCGGCCGGTCACGAACTCGGCGCGATTGCGCCAGGCACAATCCGGCGTGTAGGCCAAGGCAACACGCGCCGGATCCCGGCTGTTCCAGCCGTCCTCGGCCAGGCGGACCTTTTCGGCGGCGCTGGCCAGGGTGAAGGGCGGCAGAGGTGGACGCGTCATCGTGTTTC
>JBBQKM010000161.1:0-6776 GCA_038326915.1 Sphingomonadales bacterium | reverse complement strand
AGGACGGCGATCTCGGCGCCATCTTCGGCTGGGGCTTTGCGCCATTCACCGGCGGGCCGTTCAGCCATATGGACACCGTGGGGCTGGCACAGGTCGTGGCCACGCTCGACCGGCTGGCGCAGGCGCATGGCGAACGCTTTGCGCCGCCACAACTGCTCCGCGACATGGCGGCGGCGGGTGAGACGTTCTACGGGCGAGCGGCGCAGAAGAAAGCCGCCTGATGGCGGCGCTGGGCGAGGCCTTCACCCTGCCGACCGGCGCCCGGTTCAAGAACCGGATCGCCAAGGCGGCGATGACCGAAGGCCTTGCCGGCCGCGACGGCCTGCCCAACGACGATCATGTCCGGCTTTACCAGCGCTGGGCCGCGGGCGGTTCGGGATTGCTGATCACCGGCAATGTCCAGATCGATCGCCATCACCTCGAACGGCCGGGCAATGTCATCGTCGATGGGCCGCTGACGTCCGCAGCCATGGCGGCATGGCAGCGCTGGGCCGCAGCGGCGACCGAAAACGACACCGCCGCCTGGGTGCAGATCAGCCATGCCGGGCGCCAGACGCAGGTGCCGGTCAACCCGGCACCCAAGGCGCCATCGGCGGTGCAGCTGAAACTGCCCGGCGGCATGTTCGGCGTGCCGGTGCCACTTACCGAGGCCGAGATCTGGGAGCTGATTGCGCGCTTCGCCCATGTCGCCAGGGTTTCGCAGGATGCCGGCTTTTCGGGCGTCCAGATCCACGCCGCGCACGGCTATCTGATCTCGCAATTCCTGTCGCCGCTGGCCAATTTGCGCACCGACCAATGGGGCGGGCCGCTGGAAAACCGCGCGCGCTTCCTTGTTGAAACCGTCAAGGCGGTGCGCGCTGCTGTGGGGCCGGGCTTTGGCGTCGGCGTCAAGCTCAACAGCGCCGATTTCCAGAAGGGCGGCTTTGCGTTCGAGGACTGCCTGATCGTCTCGGGCTGGCTGGCCGACGCCAAGGTTTCTGGGGGCGTCGACCTGCTCGAAATCTCCGGCGGCACCTATGAACAGCCGGCGATGATGGATTTCGAAGGGCTGGAGCCGCGCGAGGAGCCGAAGCAGCAGGCCTCCACCGCCGCTCGCGAGGCCTATTTCGTCGATCTCGCCAAGGCGCTGATGGCGGGCAAGACGCCGCCGTTGCTCGTCACCGGCGGGTTCCGGTCGGCCGCGGCGATGGAGCAGGCGCTGGCCAGCGGCATCGCGATGATCGGCATCGGCCGGCCCCTGTGCGCGGCACCCGATGCCATCAACGACCTGCTCGCCGGGCGCATCGCCGCGCTGCCGCGCTTTGAAGCGCAGCTGCGCATCGGGCCCGGGCTGTTGGGGCCGCATTCGCCGCTCAAGCTGGTGCGGACGGTCAACGCCTTTGCCGCCCAGGCCTGGTATTACACGCAATTGCGCCGTCTCGCCGCGGGCACGCCGCTCGAACCGAAAATGAACCCGTTGACGGCGTTCCTGTCGGAAAATCGCGAGAACAAGGCGCGGACGTGACCGCACACAAGTGAAGCGCCTGTTGATGCTGCTGGCCGGGCTGGCGTTCGGCTTCGTGCTGCTCGGCGTCTGGCAGGCGCAGCACGCCCCGATCGTGGCGCGCTATACCGTGCCGATCGTCGGGCTGCGCGCGCCGCTGCGCATCGTCCAGCTGTCCGACAGCCATGCCGGTTTCGACATGCCGGCGTCGCGGCTGGCGCGCGTGGTGGCGCAGATGAATGCGCTGCGCCCCGATTTGGTCGTGCTGACCGGCGATTATGTCAGCGGCGATCCCGCCAACTGGTCGGCGGCGGAAACCCGCGCCGCGCTGGCGCCGTTCGCGGCGTTGCGGGCACCGATGGGGGTCTATGCCGTGCTCGGCAACCACGACAATGCCGCCAAAACCCGCGCCGGGTTGGACGGCACCGGCGTGCAATTCCTGCGCGACACGGGTGTCGATGCCGGCCCCATCCACCTGATCGGCAGCGACGACATCGGTGGGCCGTCACACCCGGTCGAAAAAACCCGGCGGTTGATCCGGGCTGCCCCCGGCGACCGGCCGGTGATCATCATCGCGCACGAGCCGGAGTTCTTCCAATGGCTGATCCCGCCGGCGCAATTGCTGATTGCAGGGCACACCCATGGCGGACAGATACTGATCCCCGGCCTGGGGTCGCCCTATCTCGGCGGCTATCTCGAACGCCATCTGCGCGGGCTGTTCGTCGAGCCGGGGCAGGCGATGGTGGTGTCTTCGGGGCTGGGCACGTCGCTGCTGCCGCTGCGCATCGGCGTGCTGCCCGAAATCGTCGAGATTACCCTTGTGCCCTATTCGGCCGGCAGGAAATCCGGCACCGACAGATAGCGCTCGCCGGTGTCGTAGTTGAAACCGAGGATGCGCGATCCGGCGGGCAGTTCGGGGATCTTCTGGGCGATCGCCTGCAGCGTGGCGCCCGACGAGATGCCAACGAGCAGGCCTTCTTCCTTGGCCGACCGCAGCGCCATCGCCTTGGCCGCGGCGGGATCGACCTGGATGACGCCATCGAGCAATTGCGTGTGCAAATTGGCCGGAATGAAGCCGGCGCCGATGCCCTGGATGGGGTGCGGCGCGGGCTGGCCGCCCGAAATCACCGGCGACAGGGTCGGTTCGACGGCATAGATTTTGACGTTCGGCCAAACGGGCTTCAGCGCCTCGGCGATGCCGGTGATGTGGCCACCGGTGCCGACGCCGGTGATGATCGCGTTGATCGGCGCATCGGCAAAATCGGCCAGGATTTCCTGCGCCGTGGTGCGGACATGGACGGCGATGTTGGCCGGGTTTTCGAACTGGCCGGGCATCCAGGCGCCTGGGGTTTCGGCGACGATCTCGGTGGCATGCTGGATGGCGCCCTTCATGCCCTTTTCGCGCGGCGTCAGCGCAAAAGAGGCACCATAGGCGAGCATCAGCCGGCGACGCTCGAGTGACATCGATTCGGGCATGACGAGGATGAGTTTGTAGCCCTTGACCGCCGCGACCATGGCGAGGCCGATGCCGGTGTTGCCGCTGGTCGGCTCGACGATGGTGCCGCCGGGCAACAGGCTGCCGTCGGCCTCGGCCGCCTCGATCATCGCCAGTGCGATGCGATCCTTGATCGAACCGCCGGGGTTGGTGCGTTCGGACTTGATCCAGACTTCGGCGTCGGGAAACAGCCTGGCAACGCGGATATGCGGCGTGTTGCCGATGGTGGCGAGGACGTTTGCGGCCTTCATGGCGCTTCTCCCGATAAATAACTGGCAAAACTATAGGACAGCGGTCGGCTTTGCGTCACCCGTGATATCGTCCAGCCCGCCCGGCGCGCTGAAGCGATCGGCGCGGCGCAATTCGGGAAAGCCCCAGGCCCAGAGGCCGGTGACGACGACCGCGCCGATGCCACCGGCGACAACGGCTTCGACCGGGCCGAGCCAGGCGGCGGTGACGCCGCTTTCGAACTCGCCGAGCTCGTTGGAGGCGGAGACGAACAGCATCGACACCGATGACACGCGGCCGCGCATCGCATCAGGCGTGTGCAACTGGATAAGCGACGCGCGGACATACATCGAAATCATGTCGGCGGCGCCGAGCACGACCAGCGCGGCGAGCGACAGCCGGATGTCGCTCGACAGCCCGAACACCACCGTTGCCACACCGAACAGCGCGACGCAGACGAACATCACCGGGCCGACGTTGCGATTGAGCGGCCGCACGGCGAGCCATAGTGCGGTAAGCGCCGCACCGACCGCCGGCGCGGCGCGCAGCGGCCCCAGCCCTTCCACCCCGACATGCAGCACATCGCGGGCATAGACAGGCAGCATCGCCGTTGCGCCGCCGAGCAGCACCGCAAACAGATCGAGGCTGATCGCGCCAAGGACGATGCGGTTGTGGCGAACATAGCCCAGTCCTTCGAAAAGGCTGCGCCACGGCGACAGCGTCGATTTTTCCGGGCGCGGCACCGGGCCGATCATGAACAGCGCAAACAGGGTCGCGGCAAACAGCGCCGCCGCGGTGACATAGGGAACCGCCGGGCCGGCGGCATAGAGATAGGCGCCAAGCGGCGGGCCGATGACGGCACCGGCCTGCCAGCTGATCGAATTGAGCGCGATCGCCGATGGCAGGATCGCACGCGGCACCAGATTGGGCGCCAGTGCCGACAGCGATGGCCCGGCAAAGGCCCGTGCGACGCCGAACAGGAAGGCGACGACGAACAGCGCCTCGATGGTGACCGTGCCCCGCAGCACCAGCCAGCCGAGCGCCGCGGCGCAGGCAAGTTCGAGCGCGACGGCGGCGCGGGCGATATGGCGGCGGTCGACGCGATCGGCGATGACACCGACGACCAGCGTCAGGCTGAACATTGGCACGAACTGCACCAGCCCGACCATGCCGAGCAGGAAGGCGGCATCGCGCGGTGCCATCGTCTGGCGGGCGATATCGTAAACCTGCCAGCCGATGACGATCACCAGCATCATGCTGGCGACGGTCGCCATGAACCGCGCTGCCCAAAAGGCGCGGAAATTGGCGATCAGCAGGGGTGCGGGGATGGCGGGCACGGCTGGCGTCAGGCTGTAGGCACCGCCTCCGTTCATCGCAAAGCAATTTTTCTTTTTGTAAAAAACCTGCGCGATGCAGGTATTTCAATTGTATTAACTTAACGATTCATATACGAAGTGTTGTGCCAAGGCGGAGGGGGCCGTTGCAGACAATTCGCGAATTTTTAGGCTATTTGCTGGGGATCGCCTTTTGCATCGGCGGGCTTGTCCTGTGTGGCATCGCCTGGTCCGGCCTGCAGATGGAATATGGCTGGGAATGGGCACTCGCCGGTGTCGCCCTCAGCGTATTGATTCGTATCAACTTTCCACTGATTGTGGGCCTGTACCTCTACGCTCACAACATCTGGGGTTGGTCGACGCCTGAGGCGCTGGCCTTTGCCGCACCGGGCCTGTTGCTGCTGCTGCCGTCGGTCGCCATGGAAGTGTTCAACGTGCTGGTCGGTGCCCCCGCCAAGCGCTGAGGTGATTCGCCGGCGCCGGACGCCGCTCAGCCAGCAACGATTTCGATGAAACTGTCGAGCACCCGCTTGGCGCCGGCGTGTTCGAAATCGATTTCCAGCTTGTTGCCGTCGATCGCCGTGACGGTGCCGCTGCCGAACTTGCTGTGAAAAACCTTCGATCCCACCGCAACGTCGGCGCGGCCTTTCAGGCCCACCGAAACTGCACTCGCGCGCGCCTCGATGACCGGCATGCGCGTTGCTGCCTTGAAGCCGCCGCTGCTTGCGGCGCGCGCCCAGCCCGGGCCGCGGCCGGTGCCGCGCGCGACGTCGCCGAACGGGTCGCCGCCGGCGCCGGAACCGTTGAGCGCCGCGCGCCACAGGCTCGGGCCGCCGCTCATCGTGCTGGTGACGTCGACGCTGGCCGGCGGCAGTTCGCTGATGAAGCGGGACGGGATCGCCGCCGTCCACTGGCCATAGATCTGGCGGTTGGCGGCGTGGAAGATCGTCGCGGTCTGTTTGGCGCGGGTGATGCCGACATAGGCGAGGCGGCGTTCCTCCTCCAGCGCCTTCGACCCGCCTTCATCGAGTGCGCGCTGGCTGGGGAACACGCCTTCCTCCCAGCCGACGAGGACGACATTGTCGAATTCCAGCCCCTTGGCGGCGTGCAGGGTCATGATCGTCAGCTTTTCGGAGGCGTCCGACGCGTCATTGTCCATGACAAGGCTGACATGTTCGAGGAAGGCGGTCAGCGACGGATAATCCTCCATCGCCCGTGTCAGTTCGATCAGGTTTTCGACGCGGCCATCGGCTTCGGTTGATTTGTCGGCCTGCCACATCGCGACATAGCCCGATTCCTCGAGGATGATGCGGGCCAGCTCGGCATGCGGCAGCTGCTCCGCCTGCTCGCGCCAGCGCGCCAGATCGACGAGGAAAGCTTTCAGCGAGCGCCGCGCCGCCGGCGTCAGTTCGTCGGTTTCCACCAGCGCCGCGGCGGCCTGCGGCAGCGGCCGGTCCATGGCGCGCGCCAGCGCATGCAATCGCCCCATCGCCTTGTCGCCCAGCCCGCGCTTGGGCACGTTGACGATGCGTTCAAAGGCCAGCGCATCGTTGGGCGACGTGACGATGCGCAGATAGGCGAGCGCGTCGCGCACCTCCAGCCGTTCGTAGAAACGAAAGCCGCCGACGATCTTGTAGGGCAGGCCGATCGAAACGAAGCGATCCTCGAACGCCCGCGTCTGGAACTGGGCGCGGACCAGGATCGCCATATCGTTCAGCGACTTGCCCTCGCGGCCGAGCCGTTCGGCGGTGTCGCCGACCAGCCGCGCCTCCTCCGGCCCGTCCCAGACGCCGACGACCTTCACCGGATCGCCGGCGCCGGTGTCGGTGAACAGCGCCTTGCCGATGCGGCCCTTGTTGTGGGCGATCAGCCCGTTGGCAGCGGCGAGGATCTGCGAGGTCGAGCGGTAATTCTGTTCGAGCTTGATGACCGTGGCGCCCGGGAAATCCTTTTCGAACTTCAGGATGTTGGCGACTTCGGCGCCGCGCCAGCTGTAGATCGACTGGTCATCGTCGCCCACGCACGCGATGTTGCGGCGTTCGGACGCCAGCAATGTCAGCCAGCGATACTGGGCGACGTTGGTGTCCTGATATTCGTCGACGAGGAAAAAATTTAAGCGGCTGGCGACGCTCAACGCCGCCCAATTCGGCGATCAGCAGCTCCACAAGCTGACAAATTTAGATGCGCAACCCCATGTGCTAGCCGACTATAGCCCCCGCATCAAAAATATCCTCGT
>JBBQKM010000160.1:0-6789 GCA_038326915.1 Sphingomonadales bacterium | reverse complement strand
ACGGACATGTTGGTGCCGGGCGAAAGGCCGGTGGCATTGGCGTTAAACACAGGGGGGGCGTCCAATGATACGACAGACATGTCCATTACGCGGGCAATATGGCATTTACGGGACGCAGCGGTCGTTGTGCCAGCAATAAGATCTGCTCATACGCCCCGGCGGCGCGTTCGACGGTGAAGCGCTGCATTGCGGTTGCCGCTGCCGCGCGTTGCGCCGGGGTGAGCGCCGGCTGGCTGCGCATTGCCGCGGCGATCGCGGCCGGATCGCCGGTCGGCACGATGTTGCCCCAGGGTCCGACCAGCGCGCGCATCGACACGCAGCAGTCGGTGGCGACGACCGGCAGACCGCTGGCCAGCGCCTCGACGACAACCGCCGGCAGCGCCTCATAATCGGATGACAGCACGAACACATCGGCAGCGGCGAGCGCCGGCGGCACCGCGCCATGGCCGGGCAGGCTGACCCGGCCGGCGAGGCCCAACGCCGCGATCTGGCGTTCGAGCCGGCCGCGCTCGCCGCCTTCGCCGATGATGGCGAGGCTGTCGGCGGGATCGGCGGCCAGCGCAAAGGCCTGCAGCAGATTGGCGAAATTCTTTTGCGCGGCGAGCCGGCCGACGGCGACATAGCGGCGCCCCGCAGCGGCGGTGCGCGCGCGGCCCAGCGCCGCCAGCGCGGCGACATTGGCGGCGGTGAGCGCCGGATCGTCGACGATCGCCACGCGCGCCGCCGGCACGCCGAGCGCGGCGACGATTTCGGCGCGCATCGGTTCGGCCAGCCCGGTGAACAGGTCGATCATGCGTCCCTGAACGCGCAGCCAGCGCCGATAGACCCATCGCAGCGGCGCCGGCAGGTCGCGGCGTTCGAGATCGTTGGAGATTTTCAGCACGACCGGCGGGCAGCGGCGGCCGAACCACAGCTTCATGGCGACTGCGACGATGCTGTAGCTGTTGCCGGCGGCGAACAGCACATCGGGCTGCTGTTGCCGGATCTGCCGTGCCAGCACGACCATCATCCACAGTGTTTCCCAGCGCGCCGTCGGCCAAGGTTCGGGGATGGCATGGATCGGCAGCCCGGGCGGCGCCTCGGTGCGCATGGCGCCCGTGCAGCGCCCCATCACCAGCCGCACGTCGATTGCCGGATTCGCGGCCCAGGCGCCGCACAGGCGCAACGCGACGCGCTCGACACCGCCGGGTTCGAAACTGTGCAGGAACACCATCACCCGCAGCGGGCGCGCGGGTTCAGCCATCCAGATCGGCATAGCGCGCCGCGACGCGGCCGCCCCCCAGCAGGCGGGCGAGCGTCGCATCGAGGCTGTCGAGCAGCGCCGGCACCCGCGTATCGCCGGGATGGACGGCGACCCGCACGGTTGCCAGCGGCTGCAACCCCCAGCGCGCCAGCCCGGCAAAGAACAGCGAACTCGCGATGCGGCCGCGCGACCGGCTCGCCCAGGTGATGACCGGGCCGCGCGCCAGCACCTTGCCATCGCGCGGCCGCCAGACCTTCATGTGATCCTCCGCGAGCGCGAAGCCTTCCGCGCTGACCGCCGCCAGCGCATCGGCGCTGTAGAGCCAGGCCGGCGCGATGAAGCCGGCGACGGGCCGGCCGATGGCATCCTCGACCACCGCCCGGCCGCGGCGCAGGCGATCGCTGGCCTCCTCCAGCCCCAAGGCCGAAAACTCGCCTTCGCCGGCGGTCATGTGCTGCGCCCGGAACCCCTGCGGCGCCGTGTCGAGATGGCGCCAGCCGTGCAGGAACATTTCGACCCCGGCATCGGCCCAGCCGCGCAGCCGCGCTTGATAGGCCTTGTCGGCCGACAGCGGCGCCGCGTCCCAGTGATCGGGCACCACCAGCATCGCAAAGCGCGCCGCGCCGAGCCGGCGGTCGAGCCGTTCGGCAAGCAGGTCGATCTCGCGCTCGAAACGCGGCGAGACATCGTGGATCGAGGCAAGCAGGCGGCGCGGCATGGCGGCTGCCTTCGGCCAGGGCGGCGATTTCCGCAAGTCCCGGCCGGCTATGTCGCCCATTGCGCCAACGGGCGCGGCAATTCTGACAGTTTGCCGCCACTGCCGGCGCCGGGCATGAAGGCGCGGTGACCGCTGTCTTTGCCCTGCCGCCATACGTCCCGCCGCCCGGCGTGGCGGCATTGCGCGCCGAAATCCGCGCCTTCATCGCGGCCAATCTGCCCGCCGGTGACCCGGTTCACCGCGCCAACAGCTGGTCGGTGGCGGACAATGGCTTTTCGCGCGCGCTCGGCGCCGCCGGCTGGCTCGGCATGGTCTGGCCGCGCCGCTGGGGCGGGCATGAGCGCCCGGCGATGGACCGCTATATCGTCCTCGAGGAGCTGCTCGCCGCCGGGGCGCCCGTCGGCGCGCACTGGATCGCCGACCGTCAGACCGGGCCGCTGCTGCTGCGCTATGGCACCGATGCCCAGCGCGCGAAATATCTGCCCGGCATGGCGCGCGGCGAAACCTACGCCTGCATCGGCCTGTCGGAGCCGGGGGCAGGGTCCGACCTTGCCGCGGTGCGATCGCGCGCCGAAAAGGTGGCGGGCGGCTGGCGCATCAACGGCCAGAAACTGTGGACCAGCGGCGCGCACCGTTCGCATGTCATGCTGGCGCTGTTGCGCAGCGAGGCGGGGTCCGAACGCGGCGCCGGGCTCAGCCAGTTCCTGATCGACCTCGATACCCCCGGCATCACCATTCGCCCCGTCATCAACCTGACCGGCGAGCATGATTTCAACGAGGTGTTTTTCGACGATGTCATGGTCGACGACGCAGCGCTGGTCGGCGGCGAAGGCAATGGCTGGGCGCAGGTGACCGACGAACTGGCGCTCGAACGCTCGGGGCCGGAGCGGTATCTCTCGAGCCATGCGCTGCTGGTGACGCTGATCGACGCCGCCCGGTCGGCGTCAGCCGACAATCAGGCGCGCGCCTCGGGCACCGAAAATGCCGCGCTGCGCGCCACGATCGGCAAGCTCGTCGCCGAGTTGTGGACGCTGCGCCAGATGTCGATGGCGACCGCGGCAAAGCTTGCCGGCGGCGACGATCCGGTGGTCGAGGCGGCGATCGTCAAGGATCTTGGCAATGATTTCGAACAGCGGCTGCCGCTGGCCGTGCAGGCGGTGCTCGATCTCGATCTCGACGGCTCGACCGATCTGGTGCGGCTGCTGGGGCACCTGCTGCAAGTGAGCCCCAGTTTTTCGCTGCGCGGTGGCACCCGCGAAATCCTGCGCGGCATCATCGCCCGCGGGCTGGGGCTGCGGTGAGCGAGTTGCGCCCCCAGGTCGTCGCGACGGCGCAGGCGCTGTTCGCCGCCGCGCCTGACTGGTCGGCGATCGTTGCCGCCGGTTTCCCGCTGCTGCTGGTGCCCGAGGCCGATGGCGGCTTTGGCGGCGATTGGGGCGATGCCTTTGCCGTGCTGCAGATTGCCGGCGGCGAGGCCCTGGCGCAACCGCTAGCCGAAGCGATGCTGGCGGCGCAACTGATCGCGCGCGCCGGGGTGGCACAGCCCGCCGGGCTGGTGACGATCGGCAGCGGCGGCGGCCATGCCATCGGCGGGGTGTTCACCGGCCATGTCGCGGCCGTGCCCTGGGGCCGCGACGCCGCGCACATCGTGGCGACGATCGACACCGGCGCCGACGATCCGGTCATGCTGCTGCTGCCACGCGGGCAGGTCAGCGAGGGCAGCAGCCCGGCCGGCGAACCGCGCGACCAGCTCGATTATCGCGGCGTGCCGGCGCTGCGGCTGGGCGGCGCCGACCATGCGCTGTTCGGCGCCTTCCTGCGGGTTGCGCAATCGGCGGGGGCGCTCGGTGCGGCGCTCGAACTGGCCACCACGCATGTCAACACCCGCGTCCAGTTCGGCAAGCCGCTGGCCAAACTGCAGGCTGTCCAGCAATCGCTGGCGGTGCTGGCCGAGGAGGTTGCGGCGGTGCAGATGGCCGGCGCGGCGGCCGCAGCGGCGCTCGATCGCGGTGACGGTGCCTTCGAGATGATGGCCGCCAAGCTGCGCACCAACATGGCGATCCACCGCGGCGTCGCGCTGGCGCACCAGGTCCATGGCGCCATCGGTTTCACCCAGGATTATCCGCTGCACCGGCTGACCCGCCGGCTGATGGGCTGGCGATCGGATTTCGGCGGCGACAGCTGGGCGGAACTGCTGGGCGAACAGGCGCTGTCGGCGCCGGGGGCGGAGTTGTGGGCCGACATAGTGCAGCGCGGGGACGCCTGAGTAACTGTCACCCCGGCGAAGGCCGGGGCCCATAAACCACGATAGCTGCCACATACGGGTCCATTCGCAGCAATGTGTGTGGTTTATGGGTCCCGGCGTTGACCTGCGGTCGCCTTCGGCTCGCCGGGATGACTGACAGCACGGGGACTACATCCCTCGCACCAACCCCAGCACCTCCGCCGCGCGATCCCGATGGCAAATCAGCAAATCCGGCAGCAACGGGTCGGCGCGATTGTAGACCAGCGGCGACCCATCGACCCGGCTGGCATGCAGGCCCGCCGCCAGCGCCACCGCCGCGGGGGCGCAATTGTCCCATTCATATTGCCCGCCGGTGTGGAGATAGATGTCCGCCTCGCCGCGCAGCACAGCCATCGCCTTGGCGCCGGCGCTGCCCATCGCGACCAGCTCGGCCCCCAGCGCTTCGGCGACGGCAATCGCCTCCTCCGCCGGCCGGGTGCGGCTGACGAGCATGCGCAGCGGCCGCGATTCGGGCTGCAGGACCGGCGGAAATTCGGTGCAGAAACACGCCCCCAGCGCCGGCAGCGCCACGGCACCCTGTGCCGCCACGCCATCGATGCTCAGCCCGACATGCACCGCCCAGTCGTCGCGGCGCTCGCCATATTCGCGGGTGCCGTCGAGCGGATCGACGATCCAGATGCGCCGCGCCGACAGCCGCGCCGGATCGGCCGTCTCCTCCTCGCTCAGGATCGCATCATCGGGGCGCTCGCGGCGCAGCGCGTCGAGGATCAGCCGGTTGGCGGCGCGGTCGCCCTCATCGCCCAGCGCCTTGGCATTGGCATCTTCATTGTCGCGCAGGCGGAGCAGCAGTTGCCCGGCCGCGGTGGCGAGTTGGCGCGCGAGTGCGGCGTCGTTCAACCGATCAACCTTTCGACGATCATGCGCGCGGCATCCTCGGCGGTCATCGCCGTGGTGTCGATGCGCAGTTCGGGGGCTTCGGGCGCCTCATAGGGGCTGTCGATGCCGGTGAAGTTCTTCAACTGGCCGGCCCGCGCCTTTTTGTACAGGCCCTTGACGTCGCGCGCCTCGGCCTCGGCGAGCGGCGTGTCGACATGGATTTCCCAGAATTCGCCGGGCGCCATCATGTCGCGCACCATCCGGCGTTCGGCGCGGAACGGGCTGATGAAGGCGGTGATGACGATCAGCCCGGCATCGGTCATCAGCTTCGCCACCTCGCCGACCCGCCGGATATTCTCGATCCGGTCGGCATCGGTAAAGCCCAGGTCCTTGTTCAGCCCGTGGCGGACATTGTCGCCATCGAGCAAAAACGTGTGGCGGTTCATCCGGTGCAGCTGCTTTTCCACGAGGTTGGCTATCGTCGACTTGCCGGCGCCCGACAGCCCGGTCAGCCAGAGCACTGCGGCGCGCTGGTTCTTCAGCGCGGCATGCGCCTCGCGCGTCACGTCCATCGCCTGCAGATGGATGTTCTGCGACCGGCGCAGCGCGAAATTGATCATGCCCGCGGCCACCGTGGCGTTGGTCAGCCGGTCGATCAGGATGAAGCCGCCCAGTTCGCGGCTGTCGGCATAGGGTTCGAAGACCAGCGGCGCCGCGGTCGTCAGCGGCACGACGCCGATCGCGTTCAATTCCAGCGTTTTCGTCGCCAGATGCGCCATCGTGTTGACGTTGATTGCGTATTTCGGCGTCTGTACCGTCGCCGCCACTGTCTGGGTGCCCAGCTTGAGCAGATACGATCGCCCCGGCAGCAACGGCTCGTCGGCCATCCAGACGAGCGTGGCCTCGAACTGGTCGGCGACCTGCGGCGGATCATCGGCGATGGCGATCACCGATCCGCGCGCGCATTCGACCTCGTCGGCGAGCGTCAGCGTGATTGCCTCCCCGGCCACGGCAAGCTCGCGGTCGCCGCCCTGGGTCACGATGCGCGCCACCGTCGTCGTCCGTCCCGATGGCAGGATCCGCACCGCATCGCCGGGCCGCACGCTGCCGCTGCTGATCGTGCCGGCAAACCCGCGGAAATCGAGGTTCGGCCGATTGACCCATTGCACCGGCAGCCGGAACGGCCGCGCCTGATCGGTTTCGGCGACGACCTCGACAGCCTCCAGCCAGCCGAGCAATGTCGGCCCCGAATACCATGGCGTCTGCGCCGAAAGCGTGGTGATATTGTCGCCACCGAGCCCCGAAATCGGCACCGCAGCCACGTCTTCCACCCCGATTTCCGCCGCAAATGCACGATAATCGGCAACAATCGCGTCGAATTTCGCCTGATCGAACCCCACAAGGTCCATCTTGTTCACCGCCAGCACGATGTGGCGCACCCCGATCAGCTTGGCGAGATAGCTGTGGCGCCGCGTTTGCGTCAGCACACCCTTGCGCGCATCGACGAGAACGATCGCGGCATCGGCCGTCGACGCCCCGGTGACCATGTTGCGCGTATATTGTTCATGCCCCGGGCAGTCGGCGATGATGAATTTCGCCTTGTCGGTGGCGAAGAACCGATACGCCACGTCGATGGTGATGCCCTGTTCGCGCTCCGCCGCCAGCCCGTCGACGAGCAGTGCGAAGTCGATGGCCTGGCCTTGCGTG
>JBBQKM010000159.1:0-6827 GCA_038326915.1 Sphingomonadales bacterium | reverse complement strand
AAGCTCGCTATCTGGTTGCGAATACGCGATTTGATATAGTTTGCTGACACTGTCAGGTCGCGCGTCTCGAACGGTTTGAAGGTCGCCCCCAGCTTGAACACCCGGCGGCTGTCGCTGTTCAGCCCGGGGTTGCCGCCGTCGATGCGGGTGATCGTCGCGGTCGTGCCAGTGATATAGTCGAACACCCGGACATTGGGGGTCAGCACCTGCGGATTGCCGAGCTGCTGGATCGTCGGCGCCCCCTCCTGATTGGTCACCGATGCAATCAGCGACAGACCGGTCACCGGCTTCCAGTTGAGGCCATAGCCGGTGGTCAGCAGCGTGCCGAAATCGGAAAGCTGGTCGACGGCGACGTTGAAGTTGACCGACAGGTCGCCCAGCACCGGCAGCACATCGTTGCGGCGGCTGGTCAGCGGCAGGTCGAAACTGCCCTGGAAATTGCCCTGGCTGCGCGACAGGCTGGTCAACTGGTCGAGGCCGAGCCGGGTCGCATCGCTGCGCAACGCCAGCGTCTGGCCGCCGAATTTGAAGCTCGCGGATAGCGATCCGGCCGGAACCGGCAGCAACGTGCCGCTGGTCACCAGCGCCAAATCCGCGCTGTCGGTATTGGTCCGGGCGCGATCCTGCACCAGCACGCCGTCGATCGCCGCGCCGAACGCGTTTGTGGCGGGGTCGCCGGCGACGATGCGGGCCTGGGCGGCGGTCACGTCGAGGCCGCGGTCGGTCGGTGTCGTCGTTTCGGCATGATTATAGTTGCCGGTCAGCGTCCATTGCCAGCGGCTGACGACGCCGTTGAGCGCGATCCCGGCGCGGCCGCTCCAGCTGTCGTTGCGCTGCACCAGCGCGTCGGGGCCATAGCGGTTGACGGTTACATCGCCGGCAAATGGCGAATAGGGGTTGCCGGCCGGCAGATCGAGCGTGAGCCCGGGCAGCCCGAGCCGGGTTTCGGTGCGCGCGGCGTTGAATCCGCCACTGATCGTCGCTGCAACATCGCCGAAAATGCTGGTGGCATAGCTGCCGGCCAGCGCCACGGCGCGATTGTCGGGCAGCAGCGTGCGATACCGGGTGATATCGGTGGTGTTGGGGGTGTTGGCACCGGGCACGAAGCTTGCCAGCGTCGGCGCGGCGCTTGCGGCCCCGGCGGGCACTGCGGCGACGGTGGCCGGAACGCCGGCAAGCGCGCTCAACCCCGGGTCGATCTCGGCGCCAAGAATACTGCCGGTGACGTTGCCGGCCAGATCGAAAGGCCGCGACGGCGCCGCCACCAGAATGTCGCGGTCGCTTTCCAGCAGGGCGGTATTGCGGGTCAGCGTTGCCTCCACGCTGATCCGCTTGCCGTTGCGGATGCGCAGGTAATTGCCCTCGCCTTCGTAATTCTGGCGGTCGCCAGCCGTTGGCCCGCCGATATCGATATCGCCGGTAAAGGCGCGGAAGCGTTCGCGCAGCACGAAATTGACCACCCGCTGGTCGGCGGCATAGCCGTATTTGAGCGCAACTTCCTCGGGCAGGATGTCGACGCGGGCCAATGCCTCGGGCGGCAGGTTGCGGATTTCGTCGAACCCGGCGATGCGGCGGCCGTTGAGCAGCACCACCGGGCCTTCGCCGCCACGGCCGCGACCGCTGCGCGTCTGCGGGGCAAGTTCGGTGAGCAGGTCGGCAAGGCTGGCGGCCCCGACGGCGCGGATATCGGCGGGGCGCAGTTGCACCTCGGGCGGGATATCGCCGAGCACGGCGCCGCGTTCGCGGGTGCCGGTGACGACGATGGTTTCGTCCTCGTCGGCGGCGGAATTGGTGGCCGGAACAGCTGTCGGGCTGGCGGCCGGTGCCGTGGCAGGCGCAGCCGGCGGCGTTTCCTGGGCGACAGCGGGCAGCGAAATCAGCGTCAGCGCCGCCAGGATCGAGGCCGAGTCAAGACGGGCAGGGCCAGTGGTCAAGCCATTCCTTCGGGTGTGTCGGGGGGTTGCGGGCAGTTCCATAACGTATCGGGCAGTGCGAATCCCCTGCCATGAGCCTGCAATGCCGGGCTGCGACATTGGTTGCACCCGGCCCCGGCCCCCGTCTAACGTCGCAGCATGACCACGAACTTCCCGATCGATGCCGTCCGCGCCGCGTTTCCGGCGCTTGCCCTTGCCGACAATGGCGTGCCGCGCGGCTATTTCGATGCGCCGGCGGGCACCCAGGTCGCGGCGCGGGTGATTGCCGCCATGAATCACGCGATGATCGACGCCTGCGCCAATGATGGCGGCGCCTTTCGCACCTCGCGCGCGGTCGGCGGCATCGTTGCGGCGGCGCATGAAGGCGCCGCGGCGCTGTTCAACTGCGACGCGGACGAGATCATCTACGGCCTCAACACCACATCGCTGTTCTTCGAATTCGCCACCTTGCTGTCGCGCGACTGGGTGCCCGGCGACGAAATCGTGCTGACGCGGATGGATCACGACGCCAATGTCTCGCCCTGGCTGCAGGCGGCGGCCGATCGCGGCGTCACCGTGCGCTGGCTGGAATGGGATCGCGACAGCTTCGAATTCGATTATGACAGCCTCGACAGCCTGATCGGCCCGCGCACCCGGCTGGTGGCGGTCGGCCAGGCGAGCAATTTCCTCGGCACCATCAACGATGTGGCGCGGGTTTGCGCCGCGGCGCGCGCGGTCGGCGCGGTGTCGGTCGTCGATGCCGTGCAGTCGGCGCCGCATATCGCCATCGATGTCCGCGCCATCGGCTGCGATATATTGTGTGCTTCGGCCTACAAATACTTTGGGCCGCATGCGGCGACCATGTTCCTCGCGCGCGATCTGCAGGCGAAATTGCGGCCGTGGAAGGTGCGGCCATCGGTCGATACCATGCCGACGCGCTTTGCCCCGGGCACGCCGAGCTTTGAAGCGCAGGCCGGGACACTGGCCGCGATCGAACATTTCGCCTGGATCGGCAGCGAAACCGGCGGCGCGGCGCCCGATGCGCCGCTGCGCGCGCGGCTGCTGGCCGGCTTTGCCGCGATCACCGCCCATGAAACCGATCTGATGCGGCAGTTCCTCGGCGGGCTGGCGACGCTGCCCGGCGTGACCCTGCACGGCATCGGCAATGCCAACCGGCTGGCTTCGCGGGTGCCGACCTTTACCTTCACCATTGCAGGGCATGAGGCGCCGGCGGTGGCGCAGGCGCTCGCCGACCGCAATATCTTCTGCTGGTCGGGCTATTATTACGCCTGGGAGCCGGCGACCGTGCTTGGCCTGCGCGAAGGGCCGGGGGCGATCCGCATCGGCCTGTCGCACTACAACAGCGCGGGCGAGGTCGATGCGCTGGTGGCGGCGCTCGAGGATATCATCGGCCGATAGGCCGCAGGGCACGGCAAGCGCCTGCGCTTGAATGTCTCAGGCCGTTTTAGCGGGCAGACAATCGCCCGGTCGCGCCTAAACGCTAACGATGTATTTACCATTTCGTTCATTTTCGCCTGCCGCTTCCCGCTCCGCCTTCGCCGCCGCCGTCATGCTCGCCGCAGCGATCGGCCCGCTGGCGCCCGCCGCCGCCGACACACTGATGCAACCGTTCGCCGCGACGGCGGCACGCGCCGGGTTCGGCACGCTGCCGGCGTCGGCGGAGGCGCGGCGGGTGGCCGACTGGATCGCTAGCGCCGGTGACAATGGCGGTCGGCCGTACATCATCGTCGACAAGGTCAACGCCCGGTTGTTCCTGTTCGACAGCGGCGGCAGCGTTCGCGCCTCGGTGCCGACGCTGATCGGCGCCGCCCGCGGCGATGATTCGGTGCCCGGCATCGGCACGCGCAAGCTCGCCGCGATCCGGCCGGCGGAGCGCACCACCCCGGCCGGGCGCTTCGATGCGACACTGGGCCATGACAGTTCCGGCGCGGACCTGTTGTGGGTCGATTATGACACGGCGATCGCGCTGCATCGCGCCTCGGATCGCAAGCCCGGCCATTCCGCCAAAAGCCGTGTCGCCCGGCTCGAAAGCGCCGGCATCGCCGACAATCGCGCCTCCTATGGCTGCATTGGCGTCACCACGGCGTTCTACGACGGCTTCATCCGCCCGGCGTTCCGTGCCGCCGGCGGCATTGATTATGTCCTGCCCGAAACGCGGACGGCGACGGGGGAGTTCAACATCCCGGCAGCGCGCAGCGGCGCCTGACGCCCTATCCCGCCAGTGCCGCCTTCAGCCGTTCGTTGACCACGCCCGGATTGGCCTTGCCGGCCATCGCCTTCATCGTCTGGCCGACGAAAAAGCCGAACAGCGCCTCCTTGCCGGCCTTGTACTGTTCGACCTTGTCGGCATTGGCAGCGATGATCGCCGCGATCGCGCTGTCGATGGCGCCGGTGTCGCTGACCTGCTGCAGGCCGCGCGCTTCGACGATCGCGCCGGGATCTTCCCCGGTTTCGACCATCGCCTCGAGCACCTGCTTCGCGATCGAATTGGAGATCTTGCCGTCGCCGACCAGCGCCAGCAATTCGGCGGCCTGGCGCGGGCTGACCGGGCTGGCCTCGATGCCGGTGCCGGCCTTTTTCAGCGCGCCGAACAGTTCCGACGTAACCCAGTTCGCCGCCGCCGTCGCCAGCGCGGGGCCGGTGCCATCGAGCACTGCCTCGAAATAACGCGCCGTCTCGACATCGGCGGTCAGCACCGCAGCATTATACGGCGAGATTCCCAGCGTTTCGACATAGCGCGCGCGCTTCGCCACCGGCAGCTCGGGCAGGCTGGCGCGGCATTCGGCGACGAATTCATCGTCGAATTCGACCGGCAGCAGGTCGGGATCGGGGAAATAGCGATAGTCGTGCGCGTCTTCCTTCGATCGCATCGACCGCGTCGTGCCGCTGTTGGGGTCGAACAGCCGGGTTTCCTGCACGATGGTGCCGCCGGCTTCGATGACTTCGACCTGGCGTTTTGCCTCGACCTCGACCGCCTGCATGATGAAGCGCACCGAATTGACGTTCTTCGTCTCGGTGCGCGTGCCGAACGGTGCGCCGGCCTTCCTCACCGACACGTTGACGTCGGCCCGCATCGAGCCTTCGTCCATGTTGCCGTCGCAACTGCCGACATAGCGCAGCAGCTGGCGCAGCGCCGCGACATAGGCGCCAGCCTCGGCCGGACTGCGGATATCGGGCTTCGAAACGATTTCCATCAGCGCGCAGCCCGACCGGTTAAGATCGACATAGCTCATCGTCGCATGGAGATCATGGACCGACTTGCCGGCGTCCTGCTCGAGATGGATGCGCTCGATGCCCACCGTGCTGCGCGCGCCGTCGTCGGTTTCGACATCGAGCGACCCTTCGCCGACGATCGGGTGATAGAGCTGGCTGATCTGGTAACCCTGCGGCAGATCGGCATAGAAATAATTCTTGCGATCGAAACGCGACCATTTGTGGATCTCTGCCCCGAGCGCCAGCCCGGTCCGCACCGCCTGGCGCACGCATTCGCCGTTGAGCACCGGCAGCATCCCGGGCATCGCCGCATCGACAAGGCTGACCTGCGAATTGGGTTCGGCCCCGAACGTCGTCGCGGCCCCCGAAAACAGCTTCGACTGGGCGGTGACCTGGGCATGGACTTCCAGCCCGACAACAATCTCCCAGTCGCCGGTGGCGCCCTTTACGGTATAGGGTCTCATATTGGCCTCTGTCATGGTCTTGCCGTGAAATTTGCCGCGCGTTCGATCGCGAGGCCAGCATCGAGGACGGTTGCCTCGTCGAGCGGCTTGCCGATGATCTGCAGCCCCAGCGGCAGGCCGTCCGCCGACAGGCCGGCCGGGACCGACATCGCCGGCAGGCCGGCGAGCGACGACGGCACGGTGAAGACATCGTTGAGATACATCGCCAGCGGATCGGCCTTGTCGCCGAACGCGAACGCCGCACTTGGCGCCGTCGGCGTCAGCAGCAGGTCGCAATGTTCCCAGGCCTGTTCGAAATCGCGCGCGATCAACGCGCGGACGCGCTGCGCCTGGGTATAATAGGCGTCGTAAAAGCCTGCCGACAGCACATAGGTGCCGATCATGATGCGGCGCTTGACCTCGGCACCGAAACCGGCGGCGCGGGTGGCGCTGTACATGTCGGCAAGGTTGCCGCCCGGCGGCGTGACGCGCAGGCCGTAGCGGACGCCATCATAGCGCGCGAGGTTCGACGACGCTTCGGCCGGGGCGATGATATAATAGGCCGGCAGCGCATATTTGGTGTGCGGCAGCGACACGTCGACGATGGTGGCGCCGGCGGCCTTGAGCCATTCGAGGCCCTGGTCCCACAGCTTAGCGATCGTCGAGTCCATGCCGTCGAGGCGATATTCGCGTGGCACGCCGACGCGTTTCCCGCGCAAATCACCGGTCAGTCCGGCGGTGAAATCGGGCACCGCCACGTTGAGCGACGTTGAATCCTTGGCGTCATAGCCGCACATCGACGTCAGCAGCAGCGCGCAATCCTCTACGGTGCGCGCCATCGGCCCGGCCTGGTCGAGCGACGAAGCAAAGGCGACGACGCCCCAGCGCGAGCAGCGGCCATAGGTCGGCTTGATCCCCGAAATGCCGACGAACGCCGCCGGCTGCCGGATCGAGCCGCCGGTATCGGTGCCGGTGGCGCCGGCTGCGATGCGCGCCGCCACCGCCGCTGCCGAACCGCCCGACGAGCCGCCGGGGACGAGCTCGCGGTTGCTGTTGGCGGCCTTCCACGGCGAAATCACCTTGCCATAGGCGCTGGTCTCGTTCGACGACCCCATGGCGAATTCATCCATGTTGAGCTTGCCGAGCATCACCGCCCCGGCACCGAGCAGCTTGCCCGAAACGGTCGATTCATATTGCGGGATAAAGCCCTGCAGGATTTTCGAGCACGCCGTCGTCT
>JBBQKM010000158.1:0-6875 GCA_038326915.1 Sphingomonadales bacterium | reverse complement strand
CGCATAAAGATCTAGGGGAAAGCGACGATGATGACCGAAACTCAGCACCAGATGATGCTGCGCCTCGCCGCCGGCAGCCGCCCCGGCCACAGCTTCGATCGCGCCTTTTATTGCGATGACGCGGTGTTCGCCGCCGATATCGACCAAGTCATTAGCCGGAAATGGGTGATGGCCGGCCATGTCGGGCAAGTGCCGGACAAGGGCGACTATTTCGTCTTCAAGGTCGGCGCCGAACAGATCATCGTCATCCGCGAAAATACCGCCAGTATCCGTGCCTTTTACAATGTCTGCCGGCACCGCGGCTCGCTCGTCTGTTCGGCTACTTCGGGCAATGCGCCGAAACTCGTCTGCCCCTATCACGCCTGGACCTACGGCCTTGATGGCGCGCTGCTGTCGGCGCGGCTGATGCCCGAGGATTTCGACAAGAAGGCCAATGGCCTGATCCCCTGCCATATCCGCGAATATTTCGGCTTCATCTTCATCAACCTTACCGATGGTGAACCCGATGACTTCGACGACACGTTCGGCGATATGGCGGCCATCCTCGATTACCACGGCTTTGCCAATGCCAAGGTGGCACACCGAGCTTCCTACCCCACCGCCGCCAACTGGAAGCTCGTCGTCGAAAATTTTCTGGAATGCTATCATTGCCAGCCGGCGCATCCGGAATTCTGCTCGATGCACCCGCCCGAGGCGCTGATCGCCGTCGGCGCCGGGCCAAGCTCGGGGCCAAGCGATGCGGTCGCCGCCTATATGCCGGTGCTCGCAGCCTGGGAAGCGCGCGTCGCCGCGATGGGGCGCCCCATCGGCAATATCGACGATAGCCCCGACAGCAGCCACCTGCGCCTCGTCATGCAGCGCACCATCCTCGACGGCTATACAAGCGAAACCGCCGACGGCAGCGCAGCATCGACGTTGATGGGCAAGCGCACCGAATTCGATGGTGGCCGCATGCACCTGGCGTTCTCGCCGATCAGCCATGTCGTCGCCTGCAATGATTTCGCCATCCTGTTCCAGTTCACGCCGCGCAGTGCGATGCAAACCGATGTCGACATCACCTGGATCGTCGACGGCAAGGCGGAAAACCCCGATGTGCAAAAGATGGTCTGGGCCTGGGACGTGACGACGATACAGGATCGCCAGATCACCGAGGACAACCAGGCCGGCATCCTGTCGAAACACTATACCCCCGGCCGGCTGTCCGACCAGGAACGCGGCGTCGCCAATTTCCAGACCTGGTATCTCAACCAGTTCGGGCTCAGCCGCGGCTGAAGCGGACCCGCGCCCAATAGCCGACAAGGCAGATCGCCGTGACAAGGACGCTGGCCCATAGCTCGATCGCATGCGCCGGCGATACTGCCATCAGCGCCAGCACCGCGATCATCCCGGCGATTGCGGCCCAGGTGCCGTAAGGGTGGAACCACATCCGCAATTGCAGCCGTTCGGGCGCCGTCGCTTCGAGTTGGGTCCGCAGCCGCAGCTGCGCCCAGGCGATCAGCAGGTAGATGAACAGCATGATCGCGCCCGAGGCATTGACGAGAAAGTTGAACACGCGATCCGGTGAGAGGACCGATGCCGCCAGCGCCACATAGCTGAACAGGCTGGCGATCAGGATGGCGCGCACCGGCACGGCCGCCTTGCTGAGCCGGACGCACGCCTTTGGCGCATCGCCGTTGCGGGCAAGGCCGAACATCGCCCGCGAGGTGATGTAGATCCCCGAATTGAGGCACGAAAGCACCGCGACCAGCACGATGGAATTCATGATGAGGTCGGCCGCCGGATAGCCCATCTGGCGCAGCGCATGGGCAAAGGGCGACACCCCCGGCAGGATCTCGTTCCACGGCACCACCGACACGATCATCAGGATCGACAGCACGAAGAAAACGAGGATGCGCACCGAAACCGACACGGTCATCCGCCCGATGGTCGCGGCGCCTTCGTTCGATTCCGCCGCCGCCAACGTGGCGATCTCCGCGCCGCACAACGAAAAGATCGTCGTGGAAACGCCGGCAAGAATGGCGGTGACGCCGAACGGCGCGAAACCGCCATGCGCGGTCAGATTGGCAAAGGTGGGGCGGGCGGGCGCGGTGATGCCGAAGGCATAGGCGCCGGTGACGATGATGAAGACGAGGATCGACACAACCTTAATCGATGCGAACCAGAATTCGAACTCGCCATAGGATCGCGTCGACATCAGGTTGACGCCGGTCAGCACCGCCATCAACGCAACGCCGACCTGCCAGATTTCGAACTGCGGAAACCAGCCGCAGATGATCTTGGCACCGGCAATTGCCTCGATGGCGATGACGACGACCCAAAAATACCAGTAGAGCCAGCCGACGACAAAGCCCGCCCAGTTGCCGACACCGGTGCGGGCGAAATCGGGAAAGGTCTGCACGCCGGGCATCGCGATCGCCATTTCGGAAATCATCCGCATGACCAGCAGCACCAGCAGCCCGGCCAGCGCATAGCTGACCACCGCCGCCGGGCCGATGCTGCCGATGGCGGTCGATGATCCGACAAACAACCCCGCGCCGATGATGCCGCCGAATGTGATCATCGAGACATGGCGCGATTTCAGCGAACGGCCGAGTTCCTGTGGGTGGTCGGTCGTGGTGGCGGTTGCTGGCAAGATCGGATCCCCGGTTTGTCGAACAGACCCGATGCGTCCCCCGGGGCAGCGCCAAGCTTCACAGCAATGCGTGCCGCTGTGAAGGGGGCATCGCAATCCGGCCTGGCGGGAGGCGGCGCGGCTGTGGCGTGTCGCCCCACGCGGATCGATCCGCTGCCGGGCGCGTTGCCACCTCCGACAGCGTTTCAAAGGAATTGGCAATGAAGATCCTGATGGTGATGACCTCGCACGACCGGCTCGGCGAAACGGCCAAGAAAACCGGGTTCTGGCTCGAGGAATTCGCGGCACCCTGGTATGTTTTCCGCGATGCCGGCGCCGACGTCACCATCGCCTCCCCGGCAGGTGGCCAGCCACCGCTCGATCCGGCCAGCGATACGCCCGAGGGGCAAACCGACGACACGCGGCGCTTCAAGGCCGATCCTGCGGCGCAGCAGGCGCTGGCGACAACGCTGCCGCTGGCCGATGTCGACGCAGCCAATTTCGATGCCGTGTTCTACCCCGGCGGCCATGGCCCGTTGTGGGACCTGGCCGAGGACCCGCAGTCGATCACCCTGATCGAGGCATTCGCTGCCGCCGGCAAGCCGATCGCTGCGGTCTGCCATGCGCCGGGTGTGCTGCGCCACGCCAGTTTCGACGGCAAGCCGCTGGTCGATGGCCGCCAGGTCACCGGCTTTGCCAACAGCGAAGAAGCCGCGGTTGGCCTGACCGATGTTGTGCCGTTCCTCGTCGAGGACGAACTGAAGCGCCTGGGCGGCCGCTATGAAAAGGTCGATGACTGGCAATCGCTGGCGGTAACCGATGGCAAGCTGGTCACCGGTCAGAACCCCGCCTCGTCGGCCGCTGCCGCCACTGCGGTGCTGGCATTGCTGGCCGCCTAACCAATTGCAGCATTGCCGCTGCACCCGCGCCTTTGGCACCATTCGCCTGTTCACGGGAGGTGGTGCACATGGCTCGGCTGGCGGGGAAAAGGGCGGTGGTGCTCGGCGCTGCCGGGCGTGACAACATGGGCCAGGTCATCGCCCGGCGGCTGGTGGCAGACGGTGCCACCGTCACCGTCGCCGGGCGAAAACGCGATGAACTCGATCACTTTGCCGCCAACATCGCTGGCCACGCTGCAATCTGCGACATCACCCGCAAGGCCGATACCGATGCGTTGGCCGCATTTGCAGTTGCGGCGATGGGCGGTATCGACATCGTCGTCAACGCCAGCGGCTGGGGGCTGCTGAAGCCCTTCCTCGACACGACCGAGGACGAGCTGACGCGGATGGCCGACCTGCAGTTCAAGGGGCCGTTCCTGCTGTTCCAGTCGATGATCCCGGCGATGATCGCCGGCGGATCGCTGATCCAGATCTCGTCGGCGACCGCGACGATCATGCTCAACGACCATGCGGCGTATATGGGCACCAAGGCCGGCACCGACCATGTCATCCGCTGCATCGCCAATGAATTCGGCGCGCGCGGCATTCGCGCCAATTCGATCTCGCCAGGGCTGACCGCGACGCCGATGACGGCAGAGGCGCAGGCCACCCCCGGCCTGTTCGACGCCTTTACCGCCAGCTATCCCCTCGGCCGCGTCGGCACGTCGGACGATATCGCCGCCGCCGCGGTGTTCCTTGCCAGCGACGAATGCTTCATGACCGGGCAGAACCTGCAGGTGAACGGAGGGCTGACCCTGCGCCGCAATCCCGACCGTGACGAAATCACCGCGGCCGTCATGAAGGCCATCGCGCAATGATGCCGCCGCGCATCGCCAGCCTCGGCACGGTGATGCAGCTGGCCTATGTGCCCGCCGACATCGACGCCGCGCTGGCCTATTGGACCGGCACGATCGGTGCCGGGCCGTTCTTCTGGATGGGCCATGTCGCAATGGACGACATCCGCTATCGGGGCGAACCGTCGCCAATCGATTTTTCGATGGCCATCGGCTATTGGGGCGATATCCAGATCGAACTGATCGCCCAGCACAACGACGCGCCATCCATCTACAAGGCCTGGCGCGATGCCGGTCACGAAGGCGTCCACCATGTCTGCATCTGTGTCGACGATCTCGCCGCCGCGCAGGCAACGGCAGAACAGGCCGGCGGAATCGTCGTGCAGTCGCTAAACGTTCCAGGCGGCGGCGGCGCCATCTATGTCGACACCGGTGGCGGGCCGGGCACGCTTGTCGAGATCCTGTCGTTATCCTCCTATGCCGGTTTCGCCATGATGCGCGACGCGGCGCGCGGTTGGGACGGTCGCGATCCTTTACGGGGCCGCTAAGCTTCCGTTACCGCCAATGCAACGCTTGCCGAGGCACAGTATCTGTCGTTATATGTCACCACGGGGTGCAAATGACCTGCCGATGGTCTAGATCGGTATTGCAGTTGCCAGGGTGTTTTTGCGATAATGACTGGCACCGCTCACATTGATTTCGAAAGCGTATTTGAAACCACGCCAGCGCCGCTGATGATACTCGATCGGGGGCTGTGCTATCTCGCCGCCAATCGCAGCTATCTCACCACCACAAAGCGCCATTGGGACGATCTGCGCGGCCGCTATGTCTTTGATGCCTTTCCCGAAACACCCGAACGCCAGGCCATAATCCGGAAGGGCCTGGAACGCGGGCTTGAGGGCGAAGAGAGCTTTACCGAACGGGTCGTATTCGCGATCGAACAACCCGATGGCAGTTCACGCGACGTGCATTGGCTGGTCCATTATGTGACCGTGCGGTCCCATGATGGGAAGACGGTCGGCGTCATGCAAAAGGCGGTCGATGTCACGGCAGAAGCCGAAGCTCAGCAGATGCGCGATGTCATCAGCCAGGAATACGACCATCGCGTCCGCAACATCCTGACCAAGATGGCCGCGATTGCCCGCCGCACGGCGCGCACCACCGCCACGATGAGCCAGTTCATCGCCGATTTCGATCCGCGCATCGCGTCGATGGCGCGGGCGCATCAGATGCTGGTGCATGGTGGCTGGGAACATCTGGGGCTCGCCGAACTGGTGAACAGCGAGTTGCAACCCTATGCGCCGCGCGCGTCGGGACAGGTCGTCGTCAACGGCGACAACGTCGCGCTGACCAGCCGGGTGGCACAGGCGCTTGGCATGGCGCTGCACGAACTGGCCACGAACGCCGTCAAATATGGTGCGCTCAGCACGCCGGCCGGGAGACTGCACGTTTCATGGCAGACGGCGGTCGATGGGTCGCTGCTGATCGACTGGATCGAAAGCGGCCTGTCGGATATCCCGGCAACCGATCATACCGGCTTTGGCTCGTCGATCATCGATCGCATCCTGCCCGCCGAAACCGGCGGCACGGTCGACCGCCGCCTCGACAGCAGCGGCCTGACCTGCAGGATCGTGATTCCGGCGCCGACCAGCGGCTGATCACACTGTGATCGACATGCCGCGATAGACCCTGGCCCGATAGCGCGAATCCTCGGCATCGGGCAGCGGCGCCCCGGCGAGGAGCACGGCGCGGGCGAAACGCTTCACCTCTTCCTCATGCTCGGCCTGGTTGCGCGGTTCTTCCGATCGCACGCGCCGGGTCAGGTTGATCTGGTTGACCGGCACATCATGGACCAGCCGCTCATTTTCGACCGCGATGGTGGCGGTAAAGGCATGCAGCGTCGTCTTGACGAAATTGGCGAGCGCGAACGCGGGGCCGCCGCCGCCGGAGGCGGCAACCCCAGCGCCCCCTGCCCCCATCGGCACGTCGGGCGACACCAGCACCAGCTGGCAGCCATCGAACAGCGACACCTTGCGGGCGACGCGGAAATGATGCGTCAAATTGGTTTCAACGACATCGGCAAAACCCGCCGCATCGAGCGGGTCGTCGCCTTCGAACAGCGCATCGGGCAAGGGCTTGAACGGCGTCGACACGATCGTCGTCGGATAACCCCATTCGATGACGGCCTTGTCGAGGCTGGCTTCGATATCGTCGCCGACAACCAGTGACACGACCTTGTCAGGCGCGTTGATTGCTGCCGCCAGCGTCTCGGCGCCGTGCTGCGTGCCCGTCAGCAGCACCACCCGCGTGACATTCGCCGCGATGAACGATCGCGCGCTTTCGGCGATATAGTCGGTCAGGTGCTCGCCGATCAGCCAGACGGTGCGGCCGGCCATCTGGTCGAGCCGTTCCTGCTTGGGGCTGCCGAACAATTCGCGCTCGGTGGTCGAGCGTTCGACGTTGAGTCCGCCGGACGGCATGAAGGTTTCACCCGAAACAGCGCGGTCGGCGAGGAAGAAAACCGTCGCCTGC
>JBBQKM010000157.1:0-7031 GCA_038326915.1 Sphingomonadales bacterium | reverse complement strand
CACCACGCCGATACCGATCAGGATGCGGCGCCGGCGGCGCTGCTGGGCGGGATCGCGCGCCGGCGGGACCGGTGGCTGGTGTTCGGGGGACAGGTCCATCGGCAGGCAAACCCGTAGCGGCGGGCAATGTTCCTGTCGAAGATCGGTTGCATTGCCGGGGCATGCCCCCTATAGACCCGGGCTCCGCATGACCGAACTGCCCGGCTGAATGGGCTGCCGTGGCTGTTCAATGATGCGTCCACAGGAGACGAAATGCCCAAGCTCAAGACCAAGAGCGGTGTGAAGAAGCGCTTCAAGATCACCGCGTCCGGCAAGGTCAAGCATGGTGTCGCTGGCAAGCGTCACCGTCTGATCAGCCACAATGCCAAATATATTCGCCAGAATCGCGGAACCTCGGTGCTTGCCAAGTCGGATACGCCGACGATCAAGCTCTGGGCGCCGTACGGCCTGAAGTAAGGAGGCCGGAAAATGGCACGCGTCAAACGTGGTACGACGACTCACGCTCGTCACAAACGGATCCTTGAACAGGCGAAGGGCTATTATGGCCGTCGCAAGAACACGATCCGCATCGCCAAGCAGGCCGTCGAAAAGGCCGGCCAGTACGCCTATCGCGACAGGAAGGTAAAGAAGCGCAGCTTCCGCGCCATCTGGATCCAGCGCATCAACGCTGCGGTGCGCGAACAGGGCCTGACCTATGGCGTGTTCATGCACGGCACCAAGCTTGCGGGTATCGAAATCGACCGCAAGATCATGGCCGACATGGCGATGCACGAGCCGGAAACGTTCAAGGCCATCATCGCGCAGGCCCAGGCCGCGCTTGATGCCAAGATCGCTGCGTAACACGCACTGATCCGACGGACATCGAGGGGCGCGGAAGGGTCAACCTTCCGCGCCCCTTTTGTTTTTGCAATGCAGCGGCTAACCGGCACGCCCGGGGTGACACCATGACCACCGACAGCCTGCAGGCCGACATCCTGGCCCAGATCACCGCCGCCGCCACCCCCGAAGCACTGGAGGCGGTGCGCGTTGCCGTGATGGGCAAATCGGGCAGCGTCACCGCGCTGCTGAAAACGCTGGGCGGCATGGCACCCGAGCAGCGCCAGGTCGAAGGGCCACGCCTCAACGGCCTGCGCGAAGCCGTGGCGGCGGCGCTGGCGGCGCGCAAGACCGCGCTTGAAACTGCAGCGCTCGACGCCCGGCTCGCCGCCGAGCGCCAGGACATGACGCTGCCCGTCGCGCCGGCGCTGGTCGGCAGCGTCCACCCGGTCAGCCAGGTCATGGACGAACTCGCCGAAATCTTCGCCGACCTTGGTTTCGCCGTCGCGACGGGGCCGGAAATCGAGGACGACTGGCACAATTTCAGCGCGCTCAACAGTCCCGAAAGCCATCCGGCGCGGGCGATGCACGATACTTTCTACATGGAACAGTCGCCGCCGGGAACGCGGATGCTGCTGCGCACCCATACCTCGCCGGTGCAGATCCGCACGATGATGACGCAGGCGCCGCCGATCCGCATCATCGCGCCGGGGCGGGTCTATCGCAGCGACAGCGATGCCACCCACACGCCGATGTTCCACCAGATCGAGGGGCTGGTCATCGACAAGGGCACGACGCTGGCGCAGCTGCGCTGGACGCTCGAAACCTTCATCAAGGCGTTCTTCGAGGTCGATGACGTGACGCTGCGCTTCCGCCCGAGCTATTTCCCCTTCACCGAGCCTTCGGTCGAAGTCGATGTCGGCTATTCGTCGAAGACCGGCAAGCCCGCCGGCGCCGGCGAGGCCGACAAATGGCTCGAAGTGCTCGGCAGCGGCATGGTGCATCCGCGCGTCATCGCGGCGTGCGGCCTCGACCCCGAAATCTACCAGGGCTTTGCCTTCGGCACCGGCGTCGATCGGCTCGCCATGCTCAAATACGGCATGACCGACCTGCGCGCCTTCTTCGATGCCGACCTGCGCTGGCTGAAGCATCACGGCTTCTCTGCGTTCGACGTGCCCACGCTCAGCGGGGGAGTCGGGGCATGAAGTTCACCCTGTCCTGGCTCAAGGAGCATCTCGACACGCAAGCCGGCGTTGCCGAGGTTTCCGAGACGCTGACTCGCATCGGCCTTGAGGTCGATGGCATCGACGACCCGTCGGCGCGGCTGGCGGCGTTCACCATCGCGCATGTGCTGAGCGCCGAGCGCCACCCGCAGGCCGACAAATTGCAGGTGCTGCGCGTCGATACCGGCGCCGGCGAACCCGTGCAGGTCGTCTGCGGCGCGCCCAACGCGCGCGCCGGCATGAAGGGCGTGTTCGGCGCACCGGGCACCTTTGTTCCGGGCAGCGGCATCACGCTGAAGGTCGCCGCCATCCGCGGCGTCGAATCATCGGGCATGATGTGTTCGATGCGCGAACTTGAACTCTCCGACGAACATGATGGCATCATCGCCCTGCCCGACGATGCCCCGGTCGGTGCGCGCTACATCGATTGGGCCGGCCTCGCCGACCCGGTGTTCGACGTCGCGATCACGCCGAACCGGCAGGATTGCATGGGCGTGCGCGGCATCGCGCGCGATCTCGCCGCCGCCGGGCTCGGCCGGTTGAAACCGCTTGCCGAGGCCTATCGCGTCGCGGCGTTCGAGACCCCACGCACCGGCCCCGGCCCCGCCATCCACACCGACGATCCGGCCGGCTGCCCGGCCTTCCATGCCTGCACGGTCAGCGGCGTCAGCAACGGGCCATCGCACCCCTGGCTGCAGGCGAAACTGCGCGCCATCGGGCAGAAACCGATTTCGGCGCTGGTCGACATCACCAATTTCGTCATGTTCGATCTCGGCCGGCCACTGCACGTCTATGACATGGCGCGGCTCGAAGGCGGGCTGGTGGCACGCAAGGGCCGCGCCGGCGAAGCGGTGCAGGCGCTCAACGGCAAGACCTATACGGTCGACGAAACGATGACGGTCATCGCCGACAACGCCCATGTCCATGATATCGGCGGCATCATGGGCGGCATGGCATCGGGCTGTTCGGCGACAACCACCGACGTGCTGATCGAATGCGCCTATTTCGACCCCGAAAGCATCGCGCGCACCGGGCAGAAACTGATGCTGACCAGCGACGCGCGCTCGCGCTTCGAACGCGGCGTCGATCCGGCCTTCCTCGACGACGGGCTGGCGGTCGCCACGCATCTGGTGCGCGAACTGTGCGGCGGCACCGCGAGCGAAATCACCCGCGCCGGCACCGCACCCGAGGCGGCGAAGACCGTCACCTACCGTCCGTCGCGCGTGCTCGGCCTCGCCGGCATCGACGTTGCGGAGGACGAGCAGGCCGACATCCTAACGCGGCTGGGCTTCACGGTTGCGCGCGGTGACACGTGGCGCGTCACGGTGCCGAGCTGGCGCCGCGATGTCGGCGTCGCCGGCGCCAGCGAACGCTGGGACGGCGAGGCCGATCTGGTCGAAGAGGTCGTCCGCATCCACGGCCTTGATCGCGTCATCGCCGCGCCGCTGCCGCGCGCCGAGGGCGTTGCCCGGCCGACCGCTACGCCGGCGCAGAAACAGGAACGCCGGCTGCGCCGCGCGCTGGCGGCACGCGGCGCCGACGAAGCGATCAGCTGGAGCTTCCTGCCGCCGCGCGAGGCCGCGGCATTTGGCGGCGCGGCGTGGACATTGGCCAACCCGATTTCGACCGACATGGCGGCGATGCGGCCGTCGCTGCTGCCGGGGCTGTTGTCGGCGGCCAAGCGCAACGCCGATCGCGGCCAGGGCAGCGTGCGCCTGTTCGAACTCGGCCAGCGCTATCTGGGCGATGGCGAGCATTCGACCGCAGCACTGGTGCTCGCCGGCGAAGCCCGCGCGCGCGGCTGGCAGACCGGCAGTGCGGCCATGTTCGATGCCTATGACGCCAAGGCCGAGGCGCTGGCGGCGCTGGCGGCGCTCGGTGCGCCGGTCGACCGGCTCAGCGTCGCAGCGCCCGCCGACGGCTGGTGGCACCCCGGCCGCGCCGGGCGGCTGGTACTCGGCAAGGTGGCGCTCGCCGATTTCGGGCTGGTCCACCCGGCGACGCTGGCGGCGTTTGATCTCAAGGGCCCGGTGGCGGCGGTCGAGCTCTATCTCGACGCGCTGCCGCCCGCCCGCCGCAAGGCGCGCGCCGCCTATGCGCCGCCGGCGCTGCAAGCGCTGTCGCGCGATTTCGCCTTTGTCGTTGACGACACTGTTGCCGCCGATACGCTCGTCCGCGCCGTCGCCCAGGCCGACAAGGCACTGATCACCGGCGTGCGACTGTTCGACCGTTTTGCCGGCGCGGCGATCGGCGTCGGCAAGGTCAGCCTCGCCATCGAGGTCACCCTGCAGCCGACGACCGCAACGCTGACCGACGCCGAGATCGAGGCAGTCTCGGCGCGGATCATCGCGGCGGCCGCCAAGGTCGGCGGCACGCTGCGCGGCTAGATGTCCTCCCCCGCAAGGGGGAGGACAATCGTCAGTTCGAATAGCCGGGGCGCGGCGGCGGCGGCGGCGGATAATTGCCCTGCTGCGGATAGGGCTGGCCCGGCCGCGGCGGCGCATAGCCCGGGCGCGCACCCTGGTAATCCTGCTCGGTCACCGGCGACAGCTTGATTTCGACGCGGCGGTTCTGGGCGCGGCCTTCATCGGTGTCGTTCGACGCGACCGGGAATTGCTTGCCATAGCCGCGCGTCGCGATACGGGCGCGGTTGACCCCTTGGTACGACAGATAATCCGCGACGGCCTGGGCGCGCTGTTCCGACAGGCGCTGGTTGACCGCATCGGTGCCGATGGCATCGGTATGGCCCGACACGTCGATGAAGGTCGATTGATAGCTTGCCAGCGTCTGCGCCACCTGGTCGAGCGCCGGGCGGAATTCGGGCTTCACCGCCGAGGAATTGAAATCGAAACTGATGCCCGAGGGCAGCTTGAGGTTGATCTCCTCGCCCTTGCGTTCGACCTCGATGCCGGTGTTGGCGGTGCGGGCGCGCAATTCGCGCTCCTGCTTGTCCATGTAACCGCCGATCGCGCCACCGGCGATGGCGCCGATGCCGGTCCCGTTAAGCACTTCGGCGCGGTTGTTGCGGCCGCCGAGCAGCGCGCCGAGCAAGGCGCCGGCCCCTGCACCCGCCAGAGCGGCTCCGCCTGGGCGGGACAGCGATTGCTGCCCGGTGTTCGGATCGGTGACGCAGGCGGCAAGCGCCAGCGACGAAGCGATGACGGCGATGGTGAATTTCGGTGCAGTGGCCAAGTCAAAGGCTCCCTTGTTTCTTGATGGCGCCAGCATAGCGGCGGTACATGAACGCGTCATTGCCGCTTTGCGCTCCGCGCCGGGGCCGCTTTGCGCTCCGCGCCGGGCCACTCTGCGCTGCCGCCTGAGCCGAAAATGAACAGCCCCCCTTCGCGGCGGCGGCTTTTGCCCCTATCATGGCGCTGAGCGGGCAGCGCAGCCCCGCGCCGAATCCGGAGCCGATGCAGCCTTTTCCCTGGTTGGACACCGCCATCATCGTGGCGCTGATCCTGCTCAACGGCTTTTTCGCCATGTCCGAAATGGCGATCGTCTCGTCCCGGCGGCCCCGATTGCGCGCGCTGGCCAGCACCGGCCATCGCGGCGCGCGATCGGCGATGGCGCTTGCCGAAAATCCCGGCAGCTTCCTGTCGTCGGTGCAGATCGGCATCACGCTGGTCGGCATCATCAACGGCGCCTATTCGGGGGCGACGCTGGCGCTGCCGGTCGGCCAACGGTTGAGCCAGTGGTTCGGCTTTCGCGCCGCGCTCGCCGAAGAAATCGGCTTTGGCGTCGTCATCGTCATCACCACCTATCTGTCGCTGATCGTCGGTGAGCTGGTGCCCAAGCAGTTCGCGCTGCGCTCGCCCGAAAAGCTCGCCAGCTTTGTCGCGCCGATCATGGCGGTGGTCAGCCGCATCGCCACGCCGGCGGTGTGGGCGCTCGACCGGTCGTCGGCGCTGGTGTTCAAACTGCTCGGCCAGGCGCAGCACGGCGACAACCGCGTCACCGAGGAAGAACTGCGCTCGGTCGTGCAGGAGGCCGAGACCGCCGGCGTCATCGAAGAAAGCGAGCGCCAGATGATATCGGGCATCATGCGCCTCGCCGACCGGCGGGTGCGCGGCGTGATGACCCCGCGCGGCGATGTCGACTGGATCGATGCCGACATGGATACGGCGGCGATCCGATCCCATCTGGCGGCCAGCCCTCACACCCGGCTGCCGGTGGCGCGCGGCAGCGTCGACAACATCATCGGGGTGCTGCAGGCGCGTGACGTGGTGCAGGCATTGATCGAGGGGCGGCCGCTCGACATTGCCGCGCTGGCACGGCCGGCGCCGGTGATCCCCGATGTCATCGATGCGGTCGAGGCATTGAACGTGCTGCGCGACGCGATCATCCCGATCGCGCTGGTTCACGACGAATATGGCCATTTCGAAGGCATCGTCACGCCTGCCGACCTGCTTGCCGCCATCGCCGGCGAGTTCCGGTCCGATGTCGACGACGCCAGCGACCCGCCGGCGGTCGAACGCGACGACGGCAGCTGGCTGTTTTCGGGCGCGCTGCCGGCCGACGAAATGGCCGACCGGCTCGGCTTCGACCTGCCCGATGACCGCGACTATGAAACCGTCGCCGGCTTCATGCTCGAAAACTTCCGGCACCTGCCTGAAACCGGCGAAACCTTCACGCTGAAGCGCTGGAAGTTCGAAATCGCCGACATGGACGGCCGCAAGGTCGACAAGGTGCTGGCGACCCCGGTGCGCCCGGTGTCGTCGCTGATCGAGCCCTAGGGGCGCTTCTGATTGTTTTTGCGGCGTCCTCCCTCCCCCTTGCGGGGAGGGCGAGGCGCGCGGGCGCGAGCGGGGGGGGGGTTAGCAGCAACGAGGAGCGGGCCCCCCACCCCGCGCGGCGGCCGCGCTGACGATCGCCATGGCGGGTCGCAAGGCCGGACTGCACGGCAAATGGCTGGGGCTATTCGGCCTCAATTTCGTGCTCGCCTGCGCGGTGCAGGCGGTGGTGCCGGCCGGCGCGCCGGTGCTGGCCTGG
>JBBQKM010000156.1:0-7034 GCA_038326915.1 Sphingomonadales bacterium | reverse complement strand
CAGCACCAACCGCGCGCCGCGCCAGTTCCAGCCGGGCTTTCCCGGCGGCGAGATGTGGGTCTGGCTGCGGCTGAAGCTGCTCGCCGACGTGGGCCTGCTGGGGGCGCCGAACGCGGGCAAGTCGACGTTGCTCAACGCCGTGTCGAATGCGGCGGCGAAGGTCGGCGCCTATCCGTTCACGACGCTGAAGCCGCAACTGGGTGTCGTCGCCTACAAGGGGCGCGAGCTGGTGATGGCCGATATTCCGGGGCTGATCGCCGGCGCCGCCGATGGCGTTGGCATCGGTGATCGCTTCCTTGGCCATATCGAGCGCTGCCGCGTGCTGCTCCACCTGGTCGATGCCAGCGCCGCGGCGCCGGTCAAGGCCTGGCGGACGGTGCGCCACGAGCTCGCCGAATATGGCGGCGGCCTGACCGACAAGCCCGAGATCCTGGCGCTGACCAAGGCCGACCTGGTGACCCCGGCGGCGCTGGCGGCAAAGAAGCGCGCGCTCGAAAAAGCCAGCGGCGTGCCGGTCTATGCCTTTTCGGCGGCGACCCGCCAGGGCATCGACGCGGTGCTCGACCAGCTGATCCTCATCGCCGGGCATACGGCAGGTGAAGCCAGTCGCGACGATGATGGGACCGACAGGACGCGGGTGTGGACGCCGCTGTAACGGCACTGCCCGACGCCGCTGCGCGCTTTGCGCCGGCGGTTTGCGCGCGCCTTGTCGTCAAGATCGGCTCCTCGCTGCTCGTCGATGGCGCCGGTGCGGTGCGGCGCGACTGGCTGGCGAGCGTCGTCGCCGATGTCGCGGCGCGGCGCGCCGCCGGGCAACAGATCGTCATCGTGTCGTCGGGCGCCATCGCGCTGGGGGCGCGGCGGCTCGGCCTCGAAAAGGGCGGCCGCGCCAGCCTCGAGGATGCGCAGGCCGCCGCCGCTGTCGGCCAGGTGGCGCTGAGCGCGGTCTGGGAGGCGCTGCTGTCCGACGCCGGGCTGACGATGGCGCAGGTGCTGCTGACGCTCGGCGATCTCGAGGACCGGCGCCGTTATCTCAATGTCGCTGCCACCATCGAACGGCTGCTGGCGCTCGGCGCGGTGCCGGTGCTTAACGAAAACGATACGGTGGCGACGACCGAAATCCGCTTTGGCGACAATGACCGGCTGGCGGCGCGCGCCGGCCAGGCGGCGGGGGCGCAGGGCGTCGTGCTGCTCAGCGATGTCGACGGGCTGTATACCGCCAATCCGCAGCGCGACCCGGCGGCGCGGCTGGTGCCCGAAGTGACGCGGCTGACCGCGGCGATCGAGGCGATGGCGGACAGCGGCAGCGGGTCGGGGCTGGGATCGGGCGGCATGGCGGCCAAGCTGGCGGCAGCGCGGATCGCCGGCGCCGCGGGCATCCACCTCGCCATCGCCGACGGCCGCGTCGTCCATCCGCTGGCGCGCTTTGCCGCGAGCGGGCGCGGTACGGTGTTCGTCGCCGGCGAAGGCGCGCGCGCCAAAAAGGCCTGGCTCGCCGGGCGGCTGACCGTTCATGGCACGCTGGTTGTCGATGCCGGCGCGGTCGCGGCGCTGGCGCGCGGCAAGAGCCTGCTGGCCGCCGGGGTCATTGCGGTCGAGGGGCGCTTTGCGCGCGGCGACGTGGTAGCGATCGCCGGGCCCCACGGTGTCGTGGCGCGCGGGCTGTCGGCGTATGATTCGGGCGATGCCGCGGCGATCAGGGGCCTGCGCAACGATGTCCAGGGCGCGGCGCTGGGCTATGCGCCGCGCGCCGCGATGGTCCATGCCGATCACCTGGTGCTGATTTGAACGCACAAGCCACCATCGACGCGATGGCGCGGGCAGCGCGCGCGGCCGTGCAGGCGCTGGCGCAGGCGCCGACCGCGCAAAAGGCGGCGGCGATCCGCGCGGCGGCGACGGCAATCCGGGCGCGCTCCGATGCCGTGCTCGCCGCCAATGCCGCCGATGTCGTGGCGGCGCAGGCGGCGGGGATTTCGGCGGCGCTGGTCGACCGGCTGGCGCTCGATGCCGGGCGGCTCGAAGGCATTGCCGCCGGCCTCGATGCGGTCGCGGCGCTGCCCGATCCGGTGGGGGCGGTCATCACGCGCTGGTCGCAGCCCAATGGCCTCGATTTCGCGCGGGTGCGCGTGCCGCTCGGCGTCATCGGCATCATCTATGAAAGCCGGCCCGGCGTCACCGCCGATGCCGCGGCGCTGTGCCTGATGGCCGGCAACGCCTGCCTGTTGCGCGGCGGGTCGGAGGCGGCGCAGTCGAACGCCGTGCTGCTCGATTGCGTCGCGGCCGGGCTGGCCGACGCGGGCCTGCCGGCGGCGGCGGTGCAGATGGTGCCCGCCGGCGACCGCGCGCTCGTTGGCGCGATGCTGGCGGCGCACGGCCTGATCGACGTCATCATCCCGCGCGGCGGCAAGGGGCTGGTGGCGCGGGTGCAGGCCGAGGCGAAGGTGCCGGTGCTCGCGCATCTTGATGGCATCAACCATGTCTATGTCGATGCCGCCGCCGACACGGCGAAGGCCGTGGCGATCGCCGTCAATTCCAAGCTGCGGCGCACGGCGGTGTGCGGCGCGATGGAAACGCTGCTGATCGACCGCGCCGCCGCGCCGGGCCTGGCGCAGGCGGTGGTGGCAGCGCTGATCGACGGCGGCTGTGCGGTGCACGGCGACGCGGGCGTGCAGGCGATCGATGCCCGGGTCATGCCCGCGGCCACGCAGGATTTCGACACCGAATGGCTCGATGCGGTGGCCTCCGCAGCGCTGGTCGATGGCGTTGCCGGCGCGATCGCGCATATCGCCGCGCATGGTTCGGCGCACACCGACGCGATTGTCACCGAGGATGCGGCGGTGGCGGAGCAGTTCCTGTCGGCCGTCGACAGCGCCATCGTGCTGTGGAACGCCTCGACACAATTCGCCGATGGCGCCGAGTTCGGCTTCGGCGCCGAAATCGGCATTGCGACGGGGCGCCTGCACGCCCGCGGCCCAGTCGCGCTGGAAGCGCTGACGACCTACAAGACGCGCGTTGTCGGCACGGGCCAGGTGCGGGCTTGATGTGTTGGCGAAATCGCGCTGCATTGCTATGCTGTGACCATGGGTAACCGCGAGCCTTGGGCGCCGGACTGCTTCCCGCCGGGTGTCGAACCCGACTGGGTCGTGGGCTACGAGATGACCGAAGACGGCTGGAAGCCCATGGATGCGGACCGCGAAGCCGCCTTTATCCAGGAAGGCATCGATTCGCTGGAACGCGACGGGGGCATCCCGCACGATCAGGTGATGGCCGAATTGCGGGCGCATATTGCAGCGAAGCAGTCTGCCCCGGCGAAGTGACATCGGTCGTCTGGTCGTCGGCCGCCCGGCGACAGCTGTTCCTGATAACCGCGTGGATTGCCCGGCATGATTCCGGCGCTGCCGCCGGCCTTGCCGATGTCATCGATGAACGCATCTCGCTGCTGCGCGATTTTCCGGCGCTGGGCACACCGATCGATCGCGGTCACCGCAAGCTGTCGCTCGGCCGGTTTCGCTATGTGCTCATCTATGCCGTCAGCGACGACGTGATCCGGATTCTCGCCATTCGGCACATGGCGCGGGGCGCGCCTTGAAACGCGTCGGGCTTCTCGGCGGCTCGTTCAATCCGGCGCATGCCGGGCATCGCCATATCAGCGTCGAGGCGATGCGCCGGCTTGGCCTTGATGAAATCTGGTGGCTGGTCAGCCCGCAGAACCCGCTGAAGCCCGCCGCCGGCATGGCCAGCCTTGCCGCCCGGCTGGCCTCGGCGCGGCGCGCCGCGCGGCATCCGCGCATCCGGGCGATGGCCATCGAGGCCGAACTGGGCACCCGCTATGCCGTCGATACCGTGGCGGCGCTGCGCCGGCGCCACCCCGAAATCGCCTTCATCTGGCTGATGGGGGCCGACATATTGCCTGAACTGCACCGCTGGCACCGCTGGCGGGCGTTCATGCGATCGCTGCCGATTGCCGTTTTGACGCGTCCGCGCTACATGGGGCCTGCTTTGGTGTCGCCTGCGATGGCCTGGGCACGGCGGTGGCGGCACCCCGCCGGCCACGCCCATGACTGGACGAGGTGGACCCTGCCGGCGATCATTGTCCTCGATATCCGCCCAACGGCGCTTTCGGCGACGGCGATTCGCGCCGCCGATCCGGATTGGGCCGGCCGCCCGCACGATGGCCAGACGAGAACAGGACACAGGTTTTGACGACGAAGAAATCCATGGCGCCGACGACGCCGGCCGAAAAGGCCACCATCGACGCGCATATCGAGGCGTTGCACGCGATGGTCATGCAGCAGCTCGATGACGACCAAGCGGTCGATCCGGTGTCGATCCCGCTCGCCGGCAAGACCAGCATCGCCGATTACATGGTAATCGCCAGCGGCAAATCGGGCCGCCAGGTCGCATCGATGGCGATGAAGATCGCCGAGCGGGTGAAGACCGAATTCGGCCGCCCGGCGCGCGTCCAGGGCCTGCCGACCGCCGATTGGGTGCTGATCGATGCCGGCGATGTCGTCATCCACATCTTCCGCCCCGAAGTGCGCGAATTCTACAACCTTGAACGCATGTGGGCGTTCGATTCGGAGCCCAACAAGGGTGAGCCGCGCATGGGCGACCTGCGCGAGGCGCATGAAACCCGGTCGGCGCCGCTGCCCGAAGCCCGCGACCCCAATCTCGGCGACCCGCGCAAGCTCGGCTGATGAAGCTGCACATCGTGGCGCGCGGCCGCATCGGCGCGTCGCCCGAGGCGGAACTGGTCGATCGCTACACAAAGCGCCTGCGCGGCGAATTGACGGTCATCGAGATCGGCGACACGGCACCATGGCCGCGCTGGGACGGCGGGCGGACGGTCGTGCTCGATGAAACCGGCAAGGATTTGTCGTCGGAAGCGCTGGCGGCGACGCTGGCCCGCTGGCGCGACGACGGCGCACGCGAAGTGCGGTTCCTGATCGGTGCCGCCGATGGCCATGACGCGGCCACCCGCGCCGGCGCCGATCTGCTGCTGGGGTTCGGCAACGCCACTTGGCCACATATGCTGGTGCGCGCGATGCTCGCCGAACAACTGTATCGGGCGACGACCATAATGGCCGGGCATCCCTATCACCGGGCGGGGTAGCATTGGCCCGTCGAATTTGCATGATCTCGCAAGACAAATACATGAACGGAAACTGTATTCATTGCTGTGCCGTGCAGTCGGTTTTTCAGGAATAAACAGTCGCAATCAACCATCATTTCATGTGTGCAGCTGAACGTCTGTTAATGCACTTGAAATAGATTTGGAACGTTTCGGTGCGACGCGGCTTTACCCTTGCAGGAAATCGATTTCCGCAAAGGGTCACCATGAACAAATTCCTCCTTTCGACGGTGCTGATCACGGCGCTGTCGACCTCGGCCATCGCTTCGGCACAGGCAACCTGCGAGCAGCAGCGCAGCAACCGCGTCGTCGGCACCGTTGCCGGCGCCGGTGTCGGCGCCGTGCTCGGCAGCGTCATCGCCGGCCGCGGTGACAAGACTGTCGCCGCGCTTGTCGGCGCCGGCGCCGGCGGGTTGATCGGCAACCAGGTCGCCAAGCCCAACGCCGATTGCACCCGCGCCTATGGTTCGTACGACAAGGCCGGCGTGTGGCATGCCAACAACATCCAGGCCAGCGCCGCCACCGGCTATTACGACCGTGACGGCCAGTGGATGGATGGCGCGCCGCGCGGTTATTATGGCAACGACGGTCGCTGGGTGGCGACCAACGTCGATGCCTCGCGCGCCGGCTATACCGATCGCAACGGCCAATGGGTGCCGGCATCGGCCACGGGCTATTATGACGCCGGCAACAATTATCGCGGCGGCAGCGTCAGCGGTTATTACCGCAACGGCCGCTGGATCGCTGGCGAAACCAGCGGGCGCTATGACGGCAATGGCCGCTGGATCGCCGTTGCTGCCGCGGGCCGCCGCGACGCCAATGGTGTCTGGGTCGCCGATGCCCAGCCCGGCTATTACGACACCCGCGGCCGCTGGATCGCCGGCCCGGTGCGCGGTTACTACGACAATCGTGGCACCTGGATCCGTGCCGATGCCAATGATGGCCGCTATGGCAACCAGGGCTATGCCAACAGCAATGGCGGCTACAACAACGGTGGCTACAACAACGGCAACAACGGCGCCGATCGGCCGCGCGATGTCGCCGGCCGCATCGACTGGATCGGCGAGCGTATCCAGCGTGGCCGCCAGGATGGCAGCCTGAACCGCCGCGAGAGCCAGCAGGCGACGACCGATCTCGATTGGGTCCGCCGCTATGTCGCGACCCAGACGCGCCGCAACGGCCGCCTGTCGACCTACGCCGAGAATCTGGCGCAGCAGCGGCTCGACCAGCTGAGCACGCGGCTGCGCGCTGCCCGGCAGGATAACCGCGGCTAGGCTGACCCGGGCGGAGATGGCGAAGGCGCGGCAGCTGCACTGCTGCCGCGCCTTTTGCTGTTTTGAACGCTGATCGCGCCTTATCGACAGCCCGGATATTCATCCGTATCCCTGCCGTCATGAAAGCATCGATCCTTGCCGGCCGGCTGGCCCTGCCGCTGCGGCCGCTGTTCACGATCACGATCCTGCTGGGTTCGTTCCTGCTGTTCCTGATCCAGCCGATGTTCGGGCGCAGCGTGCTGCCGATGCTGGGTGGGGCGCCATCGGTGTGGAACACCGCGATGTTGTTCTACCAGGTGACGCTGCTGCTCGGCTATCTCTATGCCCATGCGCTCAGCCGGCTGCCGATCCGCCGCCAGATGGCGATCCACCTGGCGCTGTTTGCCGCCGCGGCGTTGACGCTGCCGGTGTCGGTGGCGCGCTGGTTGCCCGAACCGGGAGCGACCCCGCCCGTGCTGTGGCTGCTCGGGCTGCTAGCGGTTTCGATAGGGCCAGTGTTCTTTGTCGCCTCCGCACAGTCTCCCCTGATGCAAAGCTGGTTTGCCCGATCGCGCGACCCGGCCGCTGCCAATCCCTATTTCCTCTATGCGGCATCGAACGCCGGCAGTTTCGCCGCGCTCGTCGCCTAT
>JBBQKM010000155.1:0-7057 GCA_038326915.1 Sphingomonadales bacterium | reverse complement strand
CGCGACATGCGCGCCGAACCCGATCGACTTGCCCTGGAGACGGTCGCCGATGATACGATCGAGGCCAGAGAAGGCGCCGCCACAGATGAACAGGATGTTCGTCGTGTCGACCTGCAGAAACTCCTGCTGCGGATGCTTGCGGCCACCCTGCGGCGGCACCGACGCGGTGGTGCCTTCCATGATCTTGAGCAGTGCCTGCTGGACGCCTTCGCCCGAAACGTCGCGGGTGATCGATGGATTGTCGGCCTTGCGGCTAATCTTGTCGATTTCATCGATATAGACGATACCGCGCTGCGCCCGCTCGACATTGTAGTCGCTCGCCTGCAGCAGCTTCAAGATGATGTTCTCGACGTCCTCACCGACATAGCCGGCTTCGGTCAGCGTCGTCGCATCGGCCATGGTGAACGGCACATCGAGGATGCGCGCCAGCGTCTGGGCGAGCAAGGTCTTGCCGCAGCCGGTCGGCCCCACGAGCAGGATGTTCGACTTGGCGAGTTCGACTTCGCTGCCCTTGCCGCCGTGGTTGAGGCGCTTGTAGTGATTGTGGACCGCCACCGACAACACGCGCTTGGCGTGCATCTGGCCGATCACATAATCATCGAGGACCTTGCAGATCTCACGCGGGGTCGGCACGTCGCCGGCCTTTTTGACCAGCGCCGTCTTGGTTTCCTCGCGGATGATGTCGTTGCACAGTTCGACGCATTCATCGCAGATGAACACCGTCGGCCCGGCGATGAGCTTGCGCACCTCATGCTGGCTCTTGCCGCAAAAGCTGCAATAGAGCGTGCTCTTTGAATCGCCCCCACTCAGCTTGGTCATGGCTTTCCTCTCTCGCTCCCGGGCGAGTGTAGCGGTGTATCTACGTCCGCGGCAAGTCCACGGACGCGTAACGGTGTCATATTAGCGCAATAGGCCGATGGGCGCTGCGATTTTGCGCCTATGCGCCGCAACCTCACGCGGCCTTCAGCGCCTCGCCATCGGTCGGCAACGGGCGGCGTTCGTACACCTCGTCGCACAAACCGAACTCCTTGGCCTCGTCGGCCGACAGGAACTTGTCGCGCTCCATGGCACGCTCGATGGTGTCGAGGTCCTTGCCGGTGTGCTTGACGTACAGCTGGTTGAGCGCGTGGCGAACACGCAGGATCTCGCGGGCCTGGATCTCGATATCGGTGGCCTGGCCCTGGGCGCCGCCTGACGGCTGGTGGACCATGATGCGGGCGTTCTTCAGCGCGACGCGCATGCCGGGTTCGCCGGCGGCGAGGAGGAAGCTGCCCATCGATGCGGCCTGGCCGATGCAGCAGGTGCCGACGCGCGGGCGGATATACTGCATGGTGTCATAGATCGCCATGCCGCTGGTGATCACGCCGCCCGGCGAGTTGATGTACATGAAGATGTCCTTCTTCGGATTTTCCGATTCGAGGAACAGCAGCTGAGCAACGATGACAGAGGCCATATGGTCCTCGACCTGGCCGGTGACGAAGACGATGCGTTCGCGCAGCAGGCGCGAATAGATGTCGAACGACCGTTCCCCGCGGTTGGAGGTCTCGATGACCATCGGGATCAGGCCGGCATGAATGTCGAGCATTGGGAACCTTTCCGTTACACCGGCAACGTCGGACGTTTGGCGACGAAGTTCAAGAGGGGGAAGTGCGCCTGCGGCATCACAAAACTATGAGGCCCCAAGACGCGAAAGCGGGGCGCGGCAACGGCGCCGGCCCCGCTTCCGATCTGCAGTCGCCGGAACGCACCGCCCCGGCCGTTAAAGTTACTCGGCAGCCTTCTTGACCGCGCGCTTGGGCTTGGCCGGCGCCTCGGCAGCGGGGGCTTCGACCGCAGCCGGCTCGGCCTTGGTAGCCTTGGGCTTGGCGGCCTTCTTCACCGGCGCTTCGGCGACCGGCTCGGCAACAGCTTCCACGGGTGCTTCGGCCTTGGCCTTCACGGCCTTGGGCTTGGCGGCGGCCTTCTTCGGCTTGTGATCATGGTCATGATCGCAATCGGGGCCATGGACGTGCCCGGCATGGCCGTGATCGTGGACATGCGCCGAACCCGGCGTTTCGTCCTCGTCCTCGATCGCGGCTTCCAGATCGGCACGGGTGACGCTTCGTTCGGTAATCTCTGCCTTCGACAGCAGGAAATCGACAACCTTGTCCTCGTACAGCGGCGCGCGCAGCTGGGCGGCGGCCATCGGGTTCTCCTGGAAGAACTTGACGACCTTCTGCTGCTCGCCGGGATATTTTGCCGCTTCCTGGCCGATCAGGCGGTTCATCTCGGGCTGGGTCACGGTGATGCTGTGGCGCTGGCCGATCTCGCTGAGCAGCAGCCCGAGGCGGACGCGGCGGACGGCGATGCGGCGATAGTCCTCGCGCTCGGCCTCGAGCTGGGCGCGCGCGGCGGCCGGATCGGCATCCTGCGCGGCTTCCTGGTCGAGCTGGGCCCAGATCTGGTCGAATTCGCCATCGACCATCGATTCCGGCACATCGAAATCATGGCGCGCCGCCAGCGTGTCGAGCAGCTTGCGCTTCATGTGGGTCCGCGTCAGGCCGCCCAGCTCGGCATCGAGCTGGTCCTTGAGAATTTCCTTGAGCGCGTCGAGCGAATCGATGCCGAAATTCTTGGCGAATTCGTCGTCGATCGCGGCTTCGACCGGGGTTTCGATGCCCTGGACGACAATCGCGAATTCCGCCGGCTTGCTCTTCAGATAGGCGACATTGTAATCGTCGGGGAACGTCACCTTGACGGTGCGCTCGTCATTGGCCTTGACGCCGACGAGCTGGTCTTCGAACCCCGGGATGAGCTGGCCCGAGCCGAGGGTGACGCGCATCCCCTCGCCCTTGCCGCCGTCAAACAGTTCGCCATCGACCCGGCCTTCGAAATCGATGACGACCGTGTCACCGGTCTTGGCCTTGTGCTTGGCGGGCGCCGCTTCGGTACGCTGGGCCTGGCCGGCGAGGCGCTTAAGCGCTTCGTCCATGGCGGCATCATCGGCACCGACGATCAGCTTTTCGAGCTCGAGGCCCTCGATCTTGATATCTTCGACGGTCGGCAGGATTTCGAGCGCAACCTTGAACCCGACGTCACTGCCTTCGGCCAGATCACCTTCGAGATCGACCTGCGGCTGGTTCGCCGGGCGCAGCTGCTTTTCACTGAGCAACTGCTGCACGCCGTCGTTGACCGCCGCCTGCAGCGCTTCGCCGCGCAACGCTTCGCCATGCATCTTGCGAACGAGATTCGGCGGCACCTTGCCCGGACGGAAGCCCGGCATGCGGATCGTCTTCGACACTTCGGCGAGGCGGGCATCGACCCGGGCGGCGAGCGTGGCGGCCGGAATCACCAGCGAATACTCGCGGCGAAGGCCCTGGTTGAGTGTTTCGGCGATCTGCATCTGTCTGTCTCGTCTTTCGGCGAAAAGTCCGGCGCGCGGACTGGTGCGGGCGAAGGGACTCGAACCCCCACGTCTTTCGACACTGGTACCTAAAACCAGCGCGTCTACCAATTCCGCCACGCCCGCTAAAGGTGTGAAGGGGGCGTCTATAACAACGCTGCGGCGGCGCGCAAGGCTGCGGGCCTGCCTAGCCGCTAAATCAGGTCGAGCCCGTAGAGCGTCGAGCCAAAGCTGAACACCGCCATCAGCGCAATGCTCGTCCCCAGCATCAGCTGGTTGGCCGGCTTGGCGAGGAACATCGCCACCCGCGAATCATCGCTGCGGCCACCGATCGCCCAGGCCATCAGCACCAGCCACAGCGCAAAGGAGAACAGCGACACGATATTCAGCGCCGCCAGCCGGTTGCGGCGCGGGTGGCCCTGCGCATAGGCGATGGCGGTGGGCAGGAAGTTGAACACGACCAGGAAGACGAAACCCCACCACAGAACCCAGAATGCTGTGCCGCTGATCATCGCCGCCTCCAACCTGCCAGAGATTCGCAGGCTGCATGATAGCCGCTTGCTATGGCATTAACGGCGCTTAAGCATATCCGTTCCGGACCCTTTCAGGTTCCTATCCATGCGCGCAGTACCAGCGACACCAGCCCGACGCTCGCGACTCCGGCGGCCCACAGGCCGACGAACCACAGCAATTGGCGGTTGCGAGGCGAAAGCTCGGGCATCTCAGTGATAGCCTTCGTGCCCGACCTTGCCGCGGAAGACCCAATAGGCATAGCCGGTGTAGGCGATGATGATCGGCAGCATGATGCCGACACCGATCAGCATGAAAACCTGCGAATTTTCCGCCGTCGCCGCTTCGAATATCGTCACCTTGCCCGGCACCAGCCACGGGAACATCGAGATACCGAGACCGGTGAAGCTGAGGAAGAACACCGCCAGCGCCAGCAGGAACGGCTGGCCTTCGCGGCGCTGCCTAAGCGAGCGGGCGAACAGCAGCGCCGTCACCCCGAGGAGGATCGGCACCGGCGCCACATAAAGCATGCCCGGCATGGCAAACCAGCGGCTGAAATAATCATGGTTGAGAAACGGCGTGGCGAGGCTGACCGCGACAACGGCGACCAGCGTGGCAGCACCAGTCAACCGCGCCAGCGCAAAGGCGCGGTCCTGCAAATCATGTTCGGTCCGATAGATCAGCCAGCACGCGCCGAGCAACGCATAGCCGGCCACCACCGACACGCCGGTCAATATGGAAAAGGGCGACAGCCAGTCGAACCAGCCGCCGCTATAGGCCCGGCCGCTGACACTGACGCCCTGCAGGATCGCGCCCAGGATGACGCCTTGCGCAAACGCCGCCATGGTCGAGCCAAAGGCAAAGGCCGAATCCCAGATCCAAAGCCGGGTGGTGCGGGCCCGATATTCAAACGCCACGCCACGGAAGACCAGCCCGAGCAGCATCGCAATGATCGGCGCATAGACCGCCGGCATCAGCACGGCATAGGCCAGCGGAAACGCGGCAAACAGCCCGCCGCCGCCCAGCACCAGCCAGGTTTCATTGCCATCCCAGACCGGCGCGATGGTGTTGATCGCGGTGTTGCGGTGATCGCCCTTGTTCAGCCACGGGAACAAGATGCCGATGCCGAGATCGAACCCGTCCATCACCACATAGCCGAACACCGCCAGGGCGATGATCCCGGCCCAGACCAGCGACAGCGTATCATTGGGTGCCATCGCGCCTACTCCGCCATGACCGCGCCGGGATCGACCTGCGGCGCCGGCGTGATGCCGGCGGTGCGGGTGATGCCGTCGACACCGCCCTGCCCGCGCGTCGGGCCCTGCTCGCCCGGGTGCGGTTCATGCCCCATCAGCTTGATGATGAACCAGGTGCCGACGCCGAACACCGCGAAATAGACGATGACAAAGGCGACCAGCGATGCCGCCACCGCCGGCGCCGCCAGCGGCGACGCGCTTTGCGCCGTGCGCAGCAGCCCGAACACCGTGAACGGCTGGCGCCCGACCTCGGTCGTCACCCAGCCGGCGATGACCGCGACAAATCCCGCCGGCCCCAGCAGCAGCGCCAGCCGGTGCAGCCAGGGTGCTTCGAACAGCGTGCCGCGCGCCCGCGCCCACAGGCTCCACAGCCCCATCGCCAGCATCAGCACGCCGATGCCGACCATGATCCGGAACGACCAGAACACGATCGCCACCGGGGCGCGATCGGCGGCCGGATAGCCATCGAGCCCGACAATCGGCGCATCGAAATCATCCTTCAGGATCAACGACCCCAGCCGCGGAATCTCGATCTTGCCATGAATCACCTGCGCCTTGTCATCGGGCAGGCCGAACAGGATCAGCGGTGCGCCGCCATCGGGATAGCTGGTGTAATGCCCTTCCATCGCAGCGATCTTGGCGGGCTGGTGCGCCAGCGTGTTGCCGCCATGTTCGTGGCCGGCGAGAACCTGCAGCGGCGCGACGATCGCCGCCATCCACATCGCCATCGAAAACATGATGCGCGTGCCCTCGCTCGGGGTCTGGCGGTTGCGGCGATCGCGCAGCAGATGCCATGCGCCCGCCCCGCCGACGACCAGCGCCGTGGTCAGATAGGCGGCGAGCAGCACATGGACGAGGCGATAGGGCATCGACGGGTTGAAGATGACCTCCAACCAGCTCGTCGTATAGAATTGCCCGTTGGCGTTGATCGCATAGCCCTGCGGCGTCTGCATCCAGCTGTTGACCGCGATGATCCAGAACGCCGAAATCGCCGTGCCGAGCGCCACCATGCAGGTCGCAAGAAAATGCAGCGGCTTGCCGACGCGTTCGAGCCCGAACAGCATGACCCCCAGGAACCCGGCCTCGAGGAAAAACGCCGTCAGCACTTCATAGGCCATCAATGGCCCGATCACCGGCCCGGCCTTGTCGGAAAACACCGCCCAGTTGGTGCCGAACTGATACGCCATGACGATGCCCGACACGACGCCCATGCCGAAGGTGATGGCAAAGATCTTCAGCCAGTATTTGAAAAGCTGCAGATAGACGTCGCGACCCGACCGCAGCCACAGCCCCTCGAGCACCATCAGATAGCTCGCCAGCCCGATGCTGAACGATGGGAAGATGAAATGGAACGAGACGGTGAACGCAAACTGCATCCGCGCCAGCGTCAGTGCGGAAATCGTGTCGAACATGGCTGGTTTCCGTAGCCCGAAATCTGGGATCGCGCGCTGTCCCTAGCAGATGTGCCCGATTGCCGCTCGGGCTTTTCGCCGCAGGCTGCGCTGGCGCACGCCAAACAACGGCTCGGCAGCGCGCCAACTCCGGCTATAACCGGGCGATTCCCGCAGGAGCGACCATTGACCAGCGACATCGATATTGCCCGCGCCGCGACGCTGCGGCCGATCCAGGATATTGCCGCCGGCATCGGGCTGGGCTTTGCCGATATCGAGCCGCAGGGGCATCACATCGCCAAGCTGTCGGCGCACGCGCTGGCAACGCTGCGCGACCGCCCGCGCGGCAAGCTGGTGCTCGTCACCGCGATCAACCCGACCCCGGCGGGCGAAGGCAAGACCACCACCACCATCGGCCTTGGCGATGCGCTCAACCGCATCGGCCGCCGCGCAATTATCGCCCTGCGCGAACCCTCGCTCGGCCCGGTGTCGGGTTGATCGCGGTGACAAGGATCAGC
>JBBQKM010000154.1:0-7059 GCA_038326915.1 Sphingomonadales bacterium | reverse complement strand
GCCGAACGGTTTTTTCAGTGGTGAGCCATCGGCCTGCGGCACGACAAAGCCGCGTTCCGAAACGAACAGCGCCAGCGCGCACCAATGGCCTGGGGGCAGCCAGGATTTCGGACCATCGGCCCAGAATTCGGCGATGACCTTCTGCCGGATCGTCAGGTTACGCTGGATCTCGATGACATGGCGCGCCTGGTCGACAAAGGTCTGCGATGGCCACGCTGCCGGCGGCGTGGGCCGGAACTGGTCGGCACTCGTCAATGCAAAGCGCTTCGCATCCCTCCATTGCGGCGTGATGAAGCCCGGCGTGCGGGTGCGTTCGCGCGCCGGATCGAAATAGGTCAGCGCCTGCCAACGCGAAGGATCGACGATGACACTGCGCGACGCCGCGTGGAACGGCGCCGCCGGCGTGGTGTTGACCTGCACTGTCCCGGCATAGTCGGTGGTGTCGGCATAGCCGTTGGCCTGGTTGGAGCCGTCGCCGGCGAAAGCGGCGAGCGTGTCGGCGGCGGCCTTGCGGCCAATGCCGGCCGGTGTCGTCGGCCCGGCCGAGCTGGTGGTAACATAACCGAGCTTTGCCATGGTGGCATTGAACAGCGCCAGCACCTGCGGATCGGTGACAGGTACGGCGGCGGCTGGATTGGGCGAAAACATCGCGATGCCGGCGGCATAAAAGGCCGCCGAAATGGCTTCGGCCTTGCGGGCGTCGGTGCGTTCGGCGGCCGGCCGGCGCAATGTCGCGCCGTTGATGGGTCCGGTCGCGGTGGCGGTATAGGGTGCCCAGGCTTCGAAGGCAGCGCTGTACAGAATCGCCAGCAGGCGTGCCACCGGCGGCGGCCCCAGCCCCAAAGACGTTGATTGTGTCGCAATTTCAAGAGATTGCAGGACCGTATCGGTCCAGGTTGCCTAGATTCGGCTCGGTCCCATTGTGCGCTCCCTTGCGTGAAAATTCACGACGGCAGCGACCCGTTCTTTTTCGTTGTGCGTGCGTTACGGTGCCGGCGTTAAGATGCGATGAACGCGCTATCGGCTGTAACATTTAGCCAAGTGGCAACCGTGTCGAGATCGGGGGCGATCGCCAGCGCCAACGTGCGCATTTCATCGGTCGCCGGCAGCAGGTCGGGCACCATGATCACTGGCACGCCAGCGGCATGGGCGGCGCGGACGCCCTGATGGCTGTCCTCGAGCGCCAGGCAATCGGCTGGCACCTGGCCTATCGCAGCGGCGGCGGCGAGGTAGAGATCTGGAAACGGCTTTCCGCGCGCAACGTCGTCGCGGGTGATGATGGCATCGAAACTGTCGATCAGCCCGCTGTGGGTAAGGTGCGAGATCGCCTTGGCGCGCTCGGTCGAGGTGGCGATGGCGCGCGGCAGGCCCAGCGCGACGACGCTGTCGATGATGGCGCGCGCGCCGGGCCGCAGCGGCCGGGCAAGGCCATAGCGGCGGGTATTGAGCGCCTGCTGCTGCGCGCGCATCAGGTCGTAATCGAATGCCGGCCCGAAGTGTTCGGTGAGCAACGTGCGATTGGCATCCTTGGGCAGGCCAACGAGCGGCGCGAAATCCGCCTCGGTCATGGCAAAGCCCATGGCGTTGACGACCTCGACCATCGACGCGCGGCTTATCCGCTCGGTATCGAGCAGCAGGCCGTCCATGTCGAAGATGATCGCTGCGGGGCGGGCCGTTATCACGCGGTCCTGCACTATGGCGTCTGCCGCAGGCGCATTGGGTCAGGCTGCGTGTTCGGCGGGCTCAGGGCGGTAGTGCGGTTGCGGAATTGTGTCACCTAGGTCGGCAGCCGTTTCAAGCCACAGCGCCATCGCGATCTCGATCTCGCGCGCCGCGTCTGCAACAGTCGCGCCATGCGCACTGCAGTATTTCAGGTCGGGAACGTCGGCGATCCAGCAGCCGTCGCGGTCCGACCAGAAGATGTTGACGTGATAATGCGGCATGTCAGTCGTCCAGATGCAGGCCTTCTTCGGCGATGATAGCGCGAAGCTGGTCGCACTGATAGGCTTTGGCGTCCTTGCCGCTAGGCTGCAAATTGAGCTGTCTGCCGGTTGCTGCGTGCCGATAAATGCGGTGGCTGCCCTTTTGTCGTGCGAGTGCGAAGCCTAGCGCCTCGGCGAGGTAGACGAGCTCGGCGAAGCTGAGTGTGCTGCCCGCGTCGAAGCGAGCAAGGAGTTTGGCGGCGCGGGACATGTGACTCCATTTACAGCTGTTGAGAACCGAACTCTGCAGCCGCCTGAGTATATGTCGGTGTCAGTCGCGTGTCGTGCATCCCTGCTTTTGTCGCCTTCAACAACCAATCACGCCGGCGCCAGCGCCTTTGCCGCGGCAATCTTTTCCCGCCACACCATCGGCCCGGTGGCGTGGACGCTCTCGCCCGTCGCATCGACCGCCACTGTCACCGGCATGTTCTCGACGGTGAATTCGTAAATGGCTTCCATGCCTAGATCTTCGAACGCCAGCACCTTCGAGGCCTTGATCGCCTTTGACACCAGATAGGCGGCGCCGCCGACCGCCATCAGATAGGCGGCCTTGTGCTTCCTGATGGCTTCGATCCCCGCCGGGCCGCGCTCGGCCTTGCCGACCATCGCGATCAGCCCGGTTTGTGCCAGCATGGCCTCGGTGAACTTGTCCATCCGCGTCGCGGTGGTCGGGCCGGCAGGGCCGACGACTTCGTCGCGCACCGGGTCGACCGGGCCGACATAATAGATGACGCGGTTGGTGAAATCGACCGGCAGCGCTTCGCCCCTTGCCAGCATGTCGGTCATCCGCTTGTGCGCCGCATCGCGCCCGGTGAGCATCCGGCCATTGAGCAGCAGCCGGTCGCCGGGCTTCCACGACGCCACGATTGCCGGCGTCAGCGTGTCGAGATCGACCGGGATCGCCGCTTTCGATGGCTTCCATTCGACCTGCGGCCATTGCGCGAGATCGGGCGCCTCCAGATAGGCCGGGCCGCTGCCATCGAGGACGAAATGCGCGTGGCGCGTCGCGGCGCAATTGGGGATCATCGCGATCGGTTTCGATGCCGCATGCGTCGGCGTATCGAGGATCTTCACATCAAGGATCGTCGACAGCCCGCCGAGCCCCTGCGCGCCGATGCCGAGATCGTTGACGGCGTCGTAGAGTTCGATCCTAAGCTCTTCAATTTTCGAGGCTGGCCCGCGCTGTTTCAGCTCCGCCATGTCGATCGGCAGCATCAGCGATTCCTTGGCGAGCAGCATCGCCTTTTCGGCCGTGCCGCCGATGCCGATGCCGAGCATCCCCGGCGGGCACCAGCCGGCGCCCATCAACGGCACGGTGTTGACCACCCAGTCGCGGATGGAATCGCTCGGGTTGAGCATTGCGAACTTCGACTTGTTCTCGCTGCCGCCACCCTTGGCCGCGACGGTGATCTCCACCGTATCGCCAGGCACCAGCTGGACATGGGTGATCGCCGGCGTGTTGTCGCGGGTGTTGGTGCGGCCAAAGGCGGGATCGGCGACGATCGACGCGCGCAGGCGGTTTTCGGGGTTGAGATAGGCGCGGCGCACGCCTTCGTTGATCATTTCTTCAAGCGTCAGAGTGGCTTGCCAGCGAACGTTCATACCGACTTTCACGAACGCGACGACGATGCCGGTGTCCTGGCAGATCGGCCGGTGCCCTTCCGCACACATGCGGCTGTTGGTCAGGATCTGGGCGATCGCATCCTTGGCCGCCGGCCCGGCTTCTGCCTCGTAAGCGCGGCCCAGCGCCCTTATATAGTCCATGGGGTGGAAATAGCTGATGTACTGCAAGGCATCGGCGACCGATTCGATCACATCATCCTGTTTGATCAGCGTCATCGGGCGTTCCTTGGGCGGGTGGTCGGTGGCGGGCTGAATACCGCCGCTGCGACGATCGGTCCACCGCCGCTTGAGGCACTGGCGAGAACTGTGGCGCGAATGATTGCAAGCGAAAAATTTGCGGTCCGTTAACGAATTGGCCCTTGTCATTACAGACGAGTTAGGCACAATCTGTAGTTCGGGGACGAGGGCTGCCACACCAGCTGTGGTGGCTGCGGACGAAGGAGGGCAGGCGGCCGGTTATCAACCGGCTGTGGATATCGGGGATAAACCTTGCTGTTGTGATTCAGCACGTGACCCCTATTTGTTCTCCTCCTATGCTGCCCCGCTGAACTGACGACGACTTGCAGGGGCATTTGCCCACGGTGAGTCGGAATGGGGATTTTGGGAGTGAGCGCGTGAGCGAATTTCGGAACACCGGCGACGAAGCCAGCAGCGATACGCTGACGCTCGATCCGATCGAGGCAACGGCAGCGGCAACGCCAGCAAAGGCAGTCCCGAAGGCGCCGCCCAAGGCCCCGAAACGCGCCTCCAACGAGGTCATGGCGTGGAAATTCCCGATCACCGTTGATCGTTCGCGCGACGCGCTGCTCACCGATTTCGGCCGCGAAACACTCGATGATCGCTACCTGCTGCCCGGCGAAGGCTATCAGGACCTGTTCGCCCGCGTCGCCGCCGCCTATGCCGATGATGCCGGCCACGCCCAGCGGCTCTACGACCATATCTCGCAATTGTGGTTCATGCCGGCGACGCCGGTGCTGTCCAACGGCGGCACCGGCCGCGGCCTGCCGATCTCCTGCTATCTCAATTCGGTCAGCGACAGCCTCGATGGCATCGTCAACACCTGGAACGAAAATGTCTGGCTGGCGTCGCGCGGCGGCGGCATCGGCACCTATTGGGGCCGGGTGCGCGGCATCGGCGAACCCGTCGGCCTCAACGGCAAGACGAGCGGCATTATCCCGTTCGTCCGCGTCATGGATTCGCTCACCCTCGCCATCAGCCAGGGCAGCCTGCGCCGCGGCGCGGCCGCCGTCTATCTCGACATCAATCATCCCGAGATCGAGGAATTCCTCGAAATCCGCAAACCCTCGGGCGATTTCAACCGCAAGGCGCTCAACCTCCACCACGGCGTGCTGGTGACCGATGCGTTCATGGAAGCCGTGCGCGACGGTACCGATTTCGACCTGATCAGCCCGAAAACCGGCGAGAAGCGCGGCAATGTCGATGCCCGCGGCCTGTTCACCAAGCTGGTCGAAACGCGGCTGGCGACCGGCGAGCCGTACATCATCTTCGTCGATGAAGTGAACCGCACGATGCCCAAGCATCAGCGCGACCTCGGCCTCAAGGTCACCACGTCGAACCTGTGTTCCGAAATCACGCTGCCGACCGGCCCCGATCACCTCGGCAACAATCGCACGGCGGTGTGCTGCCTGTCGTCGCTCAATCTCGAAACCTGGGACCAGTGGAACGGCGATGCCGGCTTCATCGAAGATTGCATGCGCTTCCTCGATAATGTCCTCCAGGATTACATCGACCGCGCCGAGCCCGAAATGGCGCGCGCCAAATATGCCGCCGAGCGCGAACACTCGGTCGGCCTCGGCGTCATGGGGCTGCACAGCTTTTACCAGGCGCGCGGCATCGCCTTTGAAGGCGCCATGGCCAAGTCGTGGAACCTGAAGATGTTCAAGCACATCCGCGCCCAGGTCGACCAGGCGTCGATGAACCTCGCCGCCGAACGCGGGCCCTCCCCCGATGCCGCGGACATGGGCGTGATGGAGCGATTCAGCTGCAAGATGGCGATCGCGCCGACGGCAAGCATCAGCATCATCGCCGGCGGCACCAGCGCCTGTGTCGAACCGATCCCCGCCAACATCTACACCCACAAGACGCTGTCGGGCAGCTTTTCGATCCGCAATCCCTATCTCGAAAAACTGCTGATCTCGAAATCGAAGAACAGCGACAGTGTCTGGAATTCGATCCTCGAACAGGGCGGCTCGGTCGGCCATCTCGATTTCCTCACTACCGATGAAAAGGCGGTGTTCCGCACCGCCTTTGAAATCGACCAGCGCTGGCTGCTCGAACTCGCCGGCGACCGCACGCCGTTCATCGACCAGGCGCAGTCATTGAACCTGTTCATCCCGGCCGATGTCGAGAAATGGGATCTGCTGATGCTTCATTATCGCGCATGGGAATTGGGCATCAAGTCCCTGTATTATCTGCGTTCGATGAGCATCCAGCGCGCCGGGTTCGCCGGCGGTGTGGAAGCGGACAACACCGCCGAAGCGCCGATCATGCGGATGGAAATGAAGGATTATGACGAGTGTCTGGCTTGTCAGTAGTTAGAGCCTCCGGCGGCTGGGGCGTTACGCCCCAGACCCCGGTTGTCGGGATGCCCTGTCTGTCAGCAGGGCGTGGCTGGGGCGAAATCCCCGGCACCTGGGCGGCCATGCCGGCCGCTCGGGAAGGTGAGGGGGCCGTGGCGATGACTTCCACGACTTGTGGCCACGGCCCCCTCCCAACCGTTTTTGGCCCCAATCCACCGGGGTCTGGGGCCTAAGGCCCCAGCCGCCGGAGGCCACATCTTTCTAAAGGATACCCACCCATGTCGCTCCTCAAGGCCTCCAAGTCGTACAAGCCCTTCGAATATCCCTGGGCCTATGATTTCTGGAAACGCCAGCAGCAGATCCACTGGATGCCGGAGGAAGTGCCGCTCGGCGAGGATTGCCGCGACTGGGCGCAGAAGCTGACCGAGCATGAGCGCAACCTGCTCACCCAGATCTTCCGCTTCTTCACCCAGGCGGATGTCGAGGTGCAGGATTGCTACCATGAAAAATACGGCCGGGTGTTCAAGCCGACCGAAATCAAGATGATGCTGGCGGCGTTCAGCAACATGGAAACCGTGCACATCGCGGCGTACAGCCACCTGCTCGATACGATCGGCATGCCCGAAAGCGAATACAGCGCCTTCCTCAACTACAAGGAAATGCGCGACAAGCACGACTATCTCGCCGATTTCAACGTCGACACCGACACCGATATCGCGCGCACGCTGGCGATGTTCGGCGGCTTCACCGAAGGGCTGCAGCTGTTCGCCAGCTTTGCAATGCTGATGAACTTCCCGCGCTTCAACAAGATGAAGGGCATGGGCCAGATCGTCACCTGGTCGGTGCGCGATGAATCGCTGCACTGCGAAGGCATCATCAAGCTGTTCCACGCCTTTTGCGCCGAAACCGGCGTG
>JBBQKM010000153.1:0-7063 GCA_038326915.1 Sphingomonadales bacterium | reverse complement strand
AGGCCGCCATGGAAGGTTTCGAAGTGGTGACGATGGAGGAAGCGGTCACGCGCGCCGACATTTTCTGCACCGCCACCGGCAACGCCGATGTCATCACCGCCGAGCACATGATGCACATGCGGCCGAACGCCATCGTCTGCAACATCGGCCACTTCGACAGCGAGATCCAGATCGCCGCCTTGTCCAACTACAAATGGACCGAAGTGAAGCCGGGCACCGACATCGTCGAATTCCCCGATGGCAACCAGATCATCGTTCTCGCCAAGGGCCGCCTCGTCAATCTCGGCTGCGCGACGGGCCACCCGTCGTTCGTCATGTCGGCGAGCTTCACCAACCAGGTGCTGGCGCAGATCGAACTGTGGACCAAGGGCGAAAACTACCAGAACCAGGTCTATGTCCTGCCCAAGCATCTCGACGAAAAGGTCGCGATGCTCCACCTCGAAAAGCTCGGCGTGAAGCTGACCAAGTTGAGCGACAAGCAGGCCGGCTACATCGGCGTGCCGACCAGCGGCCCGTTCAAGCCGGACCATTACCGCTACTAACGGATCAGACGGACCTCGACGCCGACCGCGCCGGCTATATTGGCCCAGGCGCGGTCGGCGGTCAGGACTGGCAAAGCCAGTTTCCGCCCCAGCGCGAGGCAGAATCGATCACCAAGCGATAGTCCCGCAGATCGTGTGATCTGCTGCAGGAAGCCGGCGACTATCGCAAGATCGGTATCGACCGCGATGACGGTCGGCAGACTCAGTTTAAGGGCTTCCGAGACTGCGCTTTGCTTGAAATCGCGACACAGCCTCTCTGCAACCTCGGCAACATTCACAGCGCAGATGACGGCAGCCGGAAGCGCGCCGGCAACAACATCACTACCTGGCTCGTCGAGTTGTAATGCCAGCATCGCCGACGCATCGAGCACAACGGTCATTCGGCGCCCCATGCGGCACGCCGGTCGGCAAGAAACGCGTCAACGTTGCTCAACGGCTGTGAGGGGTGGAGTCGCCCGGCGAGAAGGATGTGGCGCGCCTGCGCCAGTTTCTGTTGGATGGGAAGCTCATCGGAGTCCGGGCGCTGTTCAGGCGGCGCTTCAGGTCGCGCGATGGCTTCATAAACCATTCCCGACGTAAAAACCCTGCCGCCGCGCCAACTGCGCTGCCTGGCCGAACGCCATCCCCGCTGCGCGAGCGTGTCCCGAACCCAGCGCCCGACATGCTGACGCTCGACGTCGTCGAGCGTGCCAACAGCGTCCGCCACGTCTGCATCGATGGCTTTGATGGCCGGAGCTCCAAGCCTCGCCATCTTTTCCATGCGACTGATAACCGCCGGATCCGAAAACAGGACGGCCAGCTTCTGGCCCTTCGGCCCCAGGATGAATTCATCGAGTGTCATACATGTGGTCCAAGGTTCAATATACATATATATAGATGCACAATTCCCTCTTGTATATATATAAAGACATCTGGTGCGATTTGCTGCGAGCGCCCATAACCACAGTGTCATGGTAGTCGATCTTCAGAGTCTGCACCGGCTCGCCTCGCGCCTTGCCGCTGTCGTCCGCCCCGGCGACGTCATCGCCCTGCATGGCGACCTCGGCGCCGGCAAGACGACGTTTGCGCGCGCGTTGATCGCTGCGCTCGGCTGGGCGGGGGAGGTGCCGTCGCCGACCTATACGCTGGTGCAAAGCTATGATCCGCCCGATGTGCGGGTGCCGGTCGGGCATGTCGATCTCTACCGGATCGACAGCCCCGACGATGCCGATGCGCTCGGCCTGTTTGAAACCGATGCGGCGCTGGTCATCGAATGGCCCGAACGGCTGGGGGCGCGCTTGCCCGGCGACGCCCTGCGGCTGCACATTTCGGGCAGCGGCGATGCGCTTCGCCACTTGACTTGGGACGTGCCGGCGGCTTGGGAAGGGCGGTGGCCACCACCCCTTCCAAAATGATTCCGCCCGACACGGCGCCTGGCTTTCTGGCCCGCCACGGCTGGGGCGGCGCGCGCATTGCGCCGCTTGCCGGCGATGCATCGTTCCGGCGCTATTTCCGCGTCCATGCCGATGATGGCAGCACCGCCGTGCTGATGGACGCCCCGCCCGACAAGGAGGATTCGCGCCCCTTCCTCGCCATCGGCAAGCAGCTTGATTCGCTCGGCTTTTCAGCGCCGCAGGCGATTGCCGCCGATCTCGGCGAGGGCCTGATCCTGCTCGAAGATTTCGGCGACGATCGCGCCACGCCGCTGCTGGCGCGCACGCCGGCGCGGGAACGCGCCATCTATGAAACCGCGGTCGATATCCTTGCCGACCTGCACCGCCATCCGGCCACCGGCGTTGCTGCCTATGACCAACCCGAATTGCTGCGCGAGGCGCGGCTGTTTCCCGATTGGTACCTGCCCGCCGTCGGCGTTGCCGAGGCGCCGGGCTATGATGCCGCCTGGGCGCCGCTATGGCCGGCGGTGCTCGCCGGCCCGCGCGTGCTGACCCTGCGCGACTATCACGCCGACAATCTGATGGTCATCGATCGCCCCGGCCTGCGCGGTCTCGGCCTCCTCGATTATCAGGACGCGCTTGCCGGGCATCCGGCCTATGATCTGGCGTCGCTGCTGCAGGATATCCGGCGGATCGTGTCGCCGGACCTGGAGGCAGCGATGCTCGATCGTTACATCGCAGCCAGACCGGGCATCGACGAAGCCGCCTTCCGCACCGCCTATGACATTCTCGGCGCGCAGCGGAACATCAAGATCCTCGGTGTTTTCACCCGGCTCTATGTCCGCGACGGCAAGGCCGGTTATCCGGCGTTCCATCCGCGGCTGTGGGAACTGGTGACGCGCAACCTGCAAAGCCCGGCGCTGGCGCCGGTGGCGGCGTGGTTTGCCGGTCATGTGCCGGCGTCGGCGCGGCACGGCGTGAAGGTGTCGGCATGAAAAACCGCCCGCCGCTGGCGATCCGCCCGCATGTCGATGTCGCCATGCCGGCGACCGCGATGGTGCTCGCCGCTGGCCTCGGCAAGCGCATGCGGCCGCTGACCGCGACGCGGCCCAAGCCGCTGGTGGAGGTGGCCGGGCGCACGCTGCTCGATCGCGCGCTCGACCGGGTCGAGGCAGCGGGCATCGCCAATGCCGTCGTCAACGCGCATTATTTTGCCGACCAGATCGACGCCGCGGTTGCCGCCCGGCCGGGGCCGCTGGCGATCAAAGTGTCGGACGAACGCGCGCAACTGCTCGAAACCGGCGGCGGGGTTGCCAAGGCGCTGCCGCTGATCGATGCCGATCCGTTCTTTGTCATCAACGCCGACAACATGTGGATCGATGGCAGCGCCGATACGCTTCGGCTGCTTGCCCAGCGCTGGGATGCCGATGCGATGGATGCGCTGCTGCTGCTCGTCCCGCTGGCGCGCGCGACGGGTTATGAAGGCCGCGGCGATTTTCACCTCGATCCCGCCGGCGTCGTGACCCCGCGCGGCGAAGTCCGCATCGCGCCGTTCGTGTTCTCGGGCATCCAGCTGATTTCGAAGCGCCTGTTCGACGGCGAGAAGGTCGAGCCTTTTTCGGTATGGCGCCAGTGGCACAAGGCGATGGCCGCCGGCCGTCTGTACGGCGCCGTCCACCAGGGCCTGTGGTTCCACGTCGGCACGCCGGCCAGCGTCGGCGAGACAGAAGGCCTGCTTGCGACAATCTGAAATCTACACGATTCCGCCGCACATCGCGTTCGTCGATGCGCTGGCGCAGGGGCTGCTGGCCCGCTGCGGCGATGATCCGCTGGCGCTGGCGCGAACGCATGTGCTGCTGCCCAACCGCCGCGCCGCGCGGGCGTTGACCGATGCCTTTGTCCGGCTGTCGGGATCGCGCGGGCTGTTGCTGCCGCGGCTGAGCCCGGTCGGTGATATCGGCGACGACAGTTTCGATCGCTTTGCCGGTGGCGAGACGCCGATCGCCCCGGCGGTGCCGGCCTTGCAGCGCCGGCTCGAACTCGCGCGGCTGGTGCGCGCCATGCCCGGCGGCCGCGAGATCGGGCGCAGCGCGGTGGAGGCGCTGCGGCTCGGCGATGCGCTCGGCGATACGCTCGACGCGCTGCTGGCGGAAGAAATCGATCCCGAACGGCTGCGCACGGTCGTCGCCGATGCCGACCTTGCCGCGCACTGGCAGGACACGCTGGCATTTCTCGACCTCGTCATCACCCATTGGCCGCCGGCGCGCGACGCGGCGGGGGGCAGCGACGGCGGCACGCGGGTGGCGGCGATGATCGACGCGCTGGTGGCGCGCTGGGCGGTGGCACCGCCGGCGACACTGGTGGTCGCCGCCGGCGTTACCGGCAGCTCGCCGCCGCTGGTGCGGCTGCTGGCGGGCGTGCTGCGGCTGCCCGCCGGGCTGGTGGTGCTTCCCGGCCTCGATACCGACCTGTCGGAGGCTGGCGAGGACCGCTGGGCCGCCATCCGCTGCCGCGCGACCGACGGCGACAACCCCGGGCCCTGGCGCGAAAGCGAGGAGCATCCGCAATTTGCACTGAAGGCGCTGCTGGCGCGGCTCGGACTGGAACGGGCCGATGTCCGCGACTGGGGCATCGCCAGCGCCCATGATGGCCCGGCGGCGCGCACGCCGCAGGTGATGGCGGCGATGGCGCCCGCCGATGCCGGCGATGGCTGGCACGGTGCCAGCGCCACCACAGGCTTTGAAACCGTGCGCGCGATCGAGGCGGCGACCCCGGCCGAGGAAGCCCAGGTCATCGCGCTCGCGCTGCGCGAGGCGCTGGCGACCCCGGGCAAGACGGCGGCGCTCGTCACCCCTGATCGCGGGCTGGCGCGGCGGGTGGCGGCGCATTGCCGGCGCTGGGGCATCAACGTCGATGATTCGGCCGGCACGCCGCTGCGCATTACCCCGCCCGGCGCGCTGGCGCTGGCGATGGTGGAGGCGATGGCGCAGGGCTTTGCCCCGGTGGCGCTGCTGGCGGTGCTGAAACACCCGCTGGTGCAGACCGGCGCGGCGCGGCTGGCGTGGCTGCAATCGGTGCGGCTGCTCGACCGCACGTTGCGCGGGGTGCGGCCGCCGCCGGGGCTGGAGGCGATCGGCGAACAGATCGACCGCCTGCACGGCGATAGCGGCCGCGAGGATATCGCCGCGCTCGCCGGCTGGTGGGACGCGGCGGCGGCGCGGCTCGAACCGCTGGCCATGCTCGCCGAGGCCCGCGCGATCGACCTGCCGCAACTCGCCGGCGCGCTGCGCCAGGCCGGCGACGCGCTGTGTGGTGAACGCTTGTGGGCTGGCACCGATGGCCGCCCGCTGGCCAGCCTGATCGAAGCGCTCGAAACCGGCGGCGCCAGCTTTGGCGGCTTTCCGCCCGACGATGCGCCGGCGCTGGTCGCGGCGCTGCTGTCCGATATCGCCGTGCGCCCGGCCTATGGCGGCCATCCGCGGCTGGCGATTCTGGGGCCGCTGGAGGCACGGCTGCAGCGCGCCGACCTGATGATTCTGGGCGGGCTGAATGAAGGCATCTGGCCCGGCCGGCCGTCGCCCGATCCGTGGCTGGCGCCCGCCATCCGCACCAGGCTCGGGCTGCCGGGTCTGCCACGCGCCATCGGGCTGGCGGCGCAGGATTTCACCGGCGCGCTGGGGGCGGCCGAAGTGCTGCTGACCCGCGCTCGCCGCGATCCCAGCGCGCCGCTGGTGCCGTCGCGTTTCTGGCTGCGCCTGCAGGCCTTTGCCGGGATCGGCGTCGATGACCGGCTGCTGCAGATCGCGCGCCGGCTCGACAGCCGCGGGGTGCGCACCCGCATCGATCCGCCGGCGCCCAATCCGCCGCTGGCGCGGCGTCCGCACCGATTGAATGTCACCGAGGTCGATACGCTGGTTGCCGACCCCTTTGCCTTTTACGCGCGGCGGCTGCTGCGCCTGTCAAAGCTCGATCCGCTCGACCAGGATCCGACTGCGGCGACGCGCGGCAACCGCATCCACGAGGTCATGGAGGCGTGGATCAACAGCGGCGCCGGCAGCCTCGAACGCCTCGAGCAGCTCGCCAACGCCATGCTCGATGCCGAGGGCAAGCAGTTTCCGCTGCTGCGCGCGCTGTGGGCGCCGCGCGCCCGGCGCGGACTTTTGTGGGCAGGGGCCGCCGTCCATGCCCGCGAGGCCGAAGGCTGGCGCCCGGCGGCGGCAGAGGCCGGCGGCACGCTGCGGCTCGCCAACGGCATCGAGCTGAAGGGCCGGGCCGACCGCGTCGACCGCCACGACGACAATGGCCTCGCCGTCATCGACTACAAGACCGGGCGGACGCCGACGCCGGCGCAGGTCAAGGATGGCCATGCCAACCAGCTTGGCCTGCTGCTGGCGATGGCGGCGGGTGGCTGGCTGGCCAGCCGCGACGGGGTGCGCGTCGTACCGGGGCATCCGGCGGAAGTGGCCTATTGGAAATTGTCGGGCGGCCGCAAGCCCGGCGAGATCAAGGACCCGCTGAAGGGCAAGCCGGCGATGTCGGCCGAACAGTATAAGGATTTCGTGCTCGAATATGTCGAGGATGTGACGACCGGGCTGTTGCTGCAGCCGTCGCCGTTCCTGCCCAAGGTCGTGCCCGGCCTCGGCTGGGACGATTTCGACCATCTGGCGCGGGTGCGCGAATGGCAGGACCGGCCGCGGCGGGTGCGGCGATGAACCCGGTCAAACCGTTGCAGGCGCTGCTCGCGCAGCAGGCGCTCGGCGCGACGCCCGATCTGCACGCCTGGGTGGCGGCGTCGGCGGGCACCGGCAAGACGCAGGTGCTGTCGGCGCGGGTGCTGCGGCTGTTGCTGCTCGGCACGCCACCGCACGCGATCCTGTGCCTGACCTTTACCAAGCTGGCGGCGGCCGAGATGCAGGCGCGGGTGCTGGGCCGGCTGGCACGCTGGGCGCGGTGTGACCATGCTGGCCTGGTGGCCGACCTGCGCGCGCTGGGCGCCGACACCGACGATGTGACGTTGGTCCGGGCGCGGCGGCTGTTCGCGCAGGTGCTCGATGCGCCGGCCGGGCTGGCGGTGCAGACGATCCATGCCTTTGCGCAGGGGCTGATCGCCAGCTTCCCGGTCGAATCGGGGGTGGCACCGGGGTTTGC
>JBBQKM010000152.1:0-7064 GCA_038326915.1 Sphingomonadales bacterium | reverse complement strand
TTGAAAGCTCAGCCGATTTCCACCAGCACCATGCCGTCGGCGACCTGGTCGCCGATGGCGATGTGGACAGCGCCGACAATGCCATCGGCAAGCGCGACGATGCGGTGCTCCATCTTCATCGCTTCCAATACCAGCAGCCGTTCGCCGGCGGCCACCGCCTGGCCCGGGGCGACGTCGACGGCGAGCACGCGGCCCGGCATCGGCGCGCTGATGCGGCCGTCGCTGGCGCCGGCGACATGGCCCTTCTTCGGCGCGCTGGTGGCGAGACGCCAGGTTTGGCCGGCAATGCGAACTTCGATTGTCATCGGCCCGCGGACGACCACGCCCGCCACGGCCTCGCCACCGGCATCGACATGGATGCGGTTGCCATCGCGGGTCGCGCCGAATTCGGCAAAGCCGTCGACGCCGGCGACGCGCCATCGGTCGCCGGCGGGCCGCAGCGTCAGCGCGTGCAGCACCGCGCCGTTCCACAGCCGGACATGGCGTTCCTCGGGCAGGTTGAGCCGGAAGCCGCTGCGCGCAAAGATCGGCGCCTGCGCGTCGGGCGCGCCATCGGACAACACGAGCGCCAACGCCGCGAGCAGCAACGCTGCATCGGGCACGCTGGCGGCTGGCGCGAGGCTGTCGGCGTGGCGCGCGATGAAGCCGGTATCGACCTCGCCGGCGCGAAAGGCCGAATGGTCGGCAAGGCGGGCGAGGAAACCGCGATTGGACTTCAGCCCTTCGACGATGGTGCCATCGAGCGCGCCGACCAGCCGGTCGATGGCGCTCTGGCGATCGGGGCCCCAGGCGATGACCTTGGCGATCATCGGGTCATAGTCGAGGCCAATCTTGCTCCCGGTTTCGACGCCGGTGTCGATGCGGACCCCTTCGCCGGTTCCGAATTCGAGCCGCGACAGCGTGCCGGTGGAGGGCAGGAAACCGCCTTCCGCATCCTCGGCATAGAGCCGCGCTTCCATAGCATGGCCGGTCACCGCCAGCGCTTCCTGGCTGGCGGGCAGCATTTCGCCGCGCGCGACGCGCAGCTGCCATTCGACCAGATCCTGCCCGGTGATGCATTCGGTCACCGGGTGTTCGACCTGCAGCCGCGTGTTCATTTCCATGAAGTAGAAGGCCGGGTCGCCGAGCCCGTCGACATTATCGAGATCGAGGATGAATTCGACCGTGCCGGCGCCTTCATAGGCGATCGCCATAGCCGCAGTGACCGCCGCGACCCCCAATGTCTGGCGCAGGCGATCGCACAGCCCCGGCGCCGGGGCTTCCTCGATGACCTTCTGGTGGCGGCGCTGCAGCGAGCAATCGCGTTCGAACAGATGGACGACATTGCCGTGCCGGTCGGCAAAGACCTGGACCTCGACATGGCGCGGGCGCTGGATCAGCTTTTCCAGCATCACTCCGGCGTTGCCGAAACTGGCCTGGCCCTCGCGCTGCGCCGACATCAGCGCATCCTGGAATTCGGCGGCGTCGTGAACCGATCGCATGCCCTTGCCACCGCCGCCGGCAACCGCCTTGATCAGCAGCGGAAACCCGACTCCTTCGGCCGCGCGTTGCAGCCGGACCAGCGACTGATCGGTGCCCTGATAGCCCGGCGTGATCGGCACGCCGGCCTTTTTCATCGCCGCCTTGGCGCTGTCCTTCAACGCCATGACGCGCATCGCCGCTTCCGGCGGGCCGACGAAGATCAGCCCCGCCTTGCGCACAGCCTTGGCGAAATCGGCGTTTTCACTCAGAAAGCCATAGCCCGGGTGGATGGCATCGGCGCCGGTGGCGCGCGCCGCGGCGATGATCTTGTCACTGTCGAGATAGGGGCGTGCCTCGGCCATGCCGATGGCAATGGCCTGGCCGGCCTCGCGGACATAGGGGCTGGCGGCGTCGGCATCCGAATAAACGGCGACGGTGGCGATATCCATCGCGTGCGCGGTGCGGATGATGCGCCGGGCGATTTCGCCGCGGTTGGCGATGAGCAGCTTTTTCATTTGGGGCAGGCCTTGGGCTCGGCGGTCCAGGTCAGGCTCGAAATCCGCCAAGCGCCGTCCTGTTTGACCAGGCCGAAGGAATCGATGCCGCAATGCAGGCGCTTGCCGTCGATATCGATCGTGTAATCGGCCCAGACATGGGCGAGATCGCGCCGCATCAGCACTTTTGTCGCGGTGCGGCGTTCATCGACCTTGCGACCCGGTGTGCGCAGCCGTTCGGCCATCTGGGCGACGGTGTAGCTGCGCGTCACCAGCGCGTCGGTGTCGGCATTGTAACTCTGCGCGACAATGATGGCGCCGGGCAGCATGACCTTTTCGAACAGTGCGGCGTCGCTGGTGCTGACAGCGACCAGCGCTGCGTCGACGACGGCGAGCGCATCGGTTTCGGGGCTGGCCGTGGCAGCCGTGGCACCCAGCAGCAGCGCAGTGACAAGGGCGATGCGGATCATGTGGACCATCCCGGTTGGCGTTTGCTGGTTGGCATTTGATGGGCGGGGATAGGGGCTAATCCCGGCAAAGGCAAAGCCTTCGAACGGCCTGCAGGGGTGACAAGTGGCGTTTGCATGATTACTTGCCGGCGTCCCATGATGAACCCGCCCCCCATCCCCGCCCGCATCTTCCCCACCGCCCGCGAGGAAGCGCGCACGGCGAATACGCCGACCAGCGCGCCGCAGACCGAACATCCCGCCTATGCGCTGGCGTTCCAGGACAATGATTTCCTGCTGCGCGACGATCTGCGCCCGGTGCGCTTCCAGCTGGAGCTGCTCAAGGCCGAACTGGCACTTGGCGAGGCCGGCATCGATTCGATGTTCGTGTTCTATGGCTCCGCGCGCATCCCGTCGCCGGAGGAAGCGACCGGCGTGCTGGAAAAGGCGAAGACGCCGGAAGAGCACGCCATTGCCGAACGGCTGGTGGCCAAATCGCACTACTACAATGTTGCGCGCGAACTGGCGCGGCTGGTGTCGTGCAAGGATGCCAACGGCGAGCGTTGCTTCACGGTATGCTCAGGGGGTGGCCCGTCGATCATGGAGGCGGCCAACCGCGGTGCCTTTGATGCCGATGCGCCATCGGTCGGGCTCAACATCGTGCTGCCGTTCGAACAGGTGCCCAACCCCTATGTGACGCCGGGGTTGAGTTTCCAGTTCCACTATTTCGCGCTGCGGAAGATGCATTTCCTGATGCGCGCCAAGGCGGTGGCGGTGTTCCCCGGCGGTTTCGGCACGTTCGATGAGATGTTCGAACTGCTGACGCTGGTGCAGACCGGCAAGGTCGCGCCGCTGCCGATCCTGCTTTACGGGCGGGATTTCTGGTCGAAGGTGGTCAATTTCGACGCGCTTGCCGATGAAGGCGTCATCGCACGCAGCGACCTGCAGCTGTTCCACATTGTCGAAACCGCCGAGGAGGGCTGGGCGGTCGTGCGGGCGCATTACGGGATGTAGTGCTGCGCGACGCAGCGGTGGACGAGCCCAAGCCTGAATGCCGCCTGCGGCTCGCCGGGGTGACAATCCGGGTTGGACTATTTGGCTTCCGCAGGAGCGGCAGCTTCCGCAGGCGCCGCAGCCGCATCCACAGCCGGGGCAGCCGCATCAGGCGCAGCCTCGGCCGGCGCAGCTTCGGCCGGCGCCGCCGGGACCGGCATCGGCTTGTCGCTCTTGCCGTTCAGATACATCAGCAGCGCGGCGCGGTCTTCGGGCTTGGCGATGCCCGCAAAGGCCATCTTGGTGCCGGGGGCATAGCCCTTGGGGTTGGTCAGCCAGGCGTTGAGTTCGTCCCAGCTCCAGGGCTTGCCCTTCATAGCGCCCAGCGCTTCGGAATAAGCAAAGCCGGCAGCCTCGGCGTGGGATTTGCCGACAATGCCGTAGAGATTGGGCCCGATGCCGGCCGCACCGCCCTTTTCGGCGTTGTGGCAGGCACCGCACTTCTTGAAAACCGCCTCGCCCTTGGTGGCGTCGGCCGACGCCAGGTAGAAGGCGATGGGCTTTTCAACTTCGGCCGGGGCAGCGGCCGTGGTAACCTCCGCTTCGACGCCGGCGACGATGTACGACTGCTTCTCGGGCTTTTCCGGCTTGTAGATTTCGTGGCTGACGATCGACACGCCGAGCACGGCGATCACGGCTGCAAGGCCCCAGCCGGCAAATTTGTTGAATTCGTAACTGTCCACGTCGTGGCTCCTGAACGGCAACCGGGTCCGGCGCGCCGGTGATACCCGCTGTGATGATCGGTGAATGCGGGGCTGCTATAGCAGCGAGACCGGTTCGGGCAAGGGATTGCGTGTCGCGGTCCGGGTTTGCGCGCGGCTGGCGAGCCGGCTAAGCGGCTGGCGATGAGCAGTTACCCGCCCCGTGCCGAAACCATCGTTGCCACCATGGCCGCCCGCGCCGCTGCCGATCCGGCCGCCGCGGTGGCGTTTCAGGGCGCGCCTGGCGCCTATTCGCATCAGGCCGTGCGCGAACTGTTTCCCGATGCGCCGGCGTTGCCCTGCGCATCGTTCGAAGACGCGATCGAGGCGGTGCAGACCGGCGCCGCCGGCCGCGCCGTCATTCCGATCGAAAATTCGCTGCATGGCCGCGTTGCCGACATGCACTTCCTGCTGCCCGAATCGGGGCTGACGATCATCGCCGAACATTTCGTGCGGGTGCGGCATTGCTTGATGGGCACCGGAGCGCAAGGCCAGTTGCGCCAGGTGCTGAGCCATCCGCAGGCGCTCGGCCAGACGCGGCTGCGGATGCGCGCGCTCGGGATCGAGCAAGTCAATTATTTCGATACGGCGGCGGCGGCGGCGCAAGTGGCCGGCGATGGCGATCCGGCGGTCGGCGCGATCGCATCGAAGCTGGCGGCAGAGCTTTACGGCCTGACGATCTTTGCCGAAGGCGTCGAGGATGCCGAACACAACACGACGCGCTTTGTCGTGCTCGCCAACCATGCCGTGCCGCTGCCCGGGCCCGGCGTGATGGCCATGACCAGTCTCAACTTCGAAGTGCGCAACGTGCCGGCGGCGCTGTTCAAATCGCTCGGCGGGTTTGCGACCAACGGGATCAACATCACCAAGCTGGAAAGCTATATCCGCGACGGATCGTTCGCGGCGGCGGAATTCTATGCCGAAATCGTCGGCTCGCCCGACCAGCCGGCGGTGCAGCTGGCGCTGGAGGAACTGCGCTTTCACACGAAATGGGTGAAGATCATCGGGACCTACCCGTGCATGCGGGAGCGGACGGCCTGAATTCGCCTGTCACCCCGGTGCGCGCAGCAGATGCAGCCGTGCCTTGCCGTGATCGCGCACCACCAGCACCTCATAATCGGTCGCCAGCACGTCCTTCTTGGCCGTCTCGACCGAGATGATCGCATGCGGCGCGACCCAGCCTTGCTCCGCCAGCCGCAGCAGCGCGAGGTCGCCCAGCCCCGCGCCATAGGGCGGATCGAGCATGATCAGGTCGCACGGCGCCGGCGCCCGGCCCAGCGTTTCGATCGGTGCCGGAATGACATCGGCGTTCGATTTCATGCCGGCGATGTTGGCCCGCAGCGCCTTGACCGCCGCGGCGTCCTTTTCAACGAACGTGCAATACGCGGCGCCGCGCGACAGCGCCTCCAGCCCCAGTGCGCCGGTGCCGGCAAAGCCATCGAACACGCGCAGGCCTTCGAAACTGCCAAGCCGGCTGGTCAGCATCGAGAACAGCGCCTCGCGCACCCGGTCGGCGGTCGGCCGCGTGGCGTCACCCGGCGGTGCGATCAGCGCGCGGCCGCGCCAGTGGCCCGAAATAATCCGCACGCCTAGGCCCGCGCGAGCGATTTCCGCAACGACGCGACAACGCCATCGGGGACTTCATCGGCGTCGCGCGGCTCGAGATCGCCGAGTTCAATCGGGCCATAGGCGACGCGGATCAGCCGGCTGACCTGGAGCCCCAGATGTTCGAGTACGCGGCGGATCTCGCGGTTCTTGCCTTCGGTCAGCGTGATCGTCAGCCACAGGTTGCGCCCAGTGCGGCGTTCGATCTCGGCATCGATGGGACCATAGCGCATGCCGTCGATGGTCAGCCCCTCGATCAGAGCCTCGACTGCTGGCTGGGTGATTTCGCCATAGGCGCGCACCCGGTACCGCCGCGGCACGCCACTCGACGGCATTTCGAGCGCGCGCTTCAACGCGCCGTCGGTGGTCAGCAGCAACAGCCCTTCGGTGTTCATGTCGAGCCGGCCGACAGGCACGACGCGCGGCAGGCCGGGGGGCAGGATGTCCATGATCGTCGGGCGGCCGCCGGGGTCGCGCGCCGTCGTCAGGAAGCCTGCCGGCTTGTGGAAACGAAATAGCCGCGACGGTTCGAGGGCAGCGACCGGTTGGCCGTCGACGGTGATGCCGTCGAGGCTGGCAACGATCGTCGCCGGCGTGTCGAGCACCTTGCCGTTGAGGACCACCTTGCCCTCGGCGATCATGCGTTCGATGTCGCGGCGCGAGCCGATGCCGGCGCGGGCGAGCAGCTTGGCGATACGCTGCGGTTCGACGGGAACATTCTTGCCCGATTTTTCGGCGGCGCGGGCGGCGACACGCGCGTCGCCGCGGCCGCGGCGGCCGGTCGGCGGCGCCGGCAGGTCGCTGAATGGCGCCGGATTGGCGCGCATCGGCTTGCGGCCGTCGCGCGGTGGGCGCGGCACCGCCTTGGGCTCGCTGCGCGGCAGCTTCGGCAGGCGGCCGCCAGGAATATGGCGCCGGCGTTCCCCAGGCTTGGCGCCCTGCGACTGGTCGAGCGCCTCGGCCTCGCGGCGGCTGTGGACGAGCACTTCATCGGCAGCGCGCGGCGGGCGCGGGCGCGGGTTTACCGGCGTTGCTGCTCGGAACGTGCGTGGAGCATCGCTGGCCGGACGCATCGGCCGCTCATCGGCGGAACGGGGAGGGCGGCTGCCCGTGGGACGCGCCGGGCGGTCGCCATGGGGCTTGGTATCGGAAGGGCCGCGTGGCGGTCGCGCGCCCCCGCTGGGGCCGCCGGTTTTTCGAGGTGGTCGCATGGCGCAGCCTTGCGGTGTTGCGGCGGTTATGTCCAGCAAAGGCGAACGGGGGCCGGTCTTGCCACCGGCCCCCAAACGCTGGCAATGCTGGTC